>NZ_JBVJVY010000017.1:25980-92147 GCF_055603265.1 Streptomyces sp. NPDC037288 | reverse complement strand
GGCTGGGTTGCGTTCCGCAACGAGCTCGCCCTTTGGGGCTGTCCGCAGGATGGCCCAAAGGAGCGACAAGGAACCAGCGCGCGGATACCGGCCCCCCCCCCCCCCCCCCCCCCGCCTTTTCAAACACCTCCGCGGCGACGTCCGCCAGCTCGCGCGCGTCCCGCGCGGTGCCCTGCAGGTCGATGAGGATCTCGTCCAGGCCGATGCGGGCGTACTCCACGAGGTCCGCCACGATCTGGTCGACATCGCCCTGGAAGGGCCGGCGGTCCGCACCCTCGTACGGCTTCGCCTGCCGGCTGGTGTTCACCCGCAGCACCGTCCTGATCGGCCGCGTACGGCCCCGCTCCTCGGCCAGCTCCCGCAGCCGCCGCCACTGGGCGGCGACCTGCTCGGCGCCCATGCCCACCGGCAGCCACCCGTCGGCGTGGTCCACCAGCCGCCGCCACGCCCGCCGGTTGCCCGCGGCCAGCAGGATCGGGATCGCCCGCGCGGGCTTGGGCCCGACCACGGCGGAGGCGATCCGGGTGAGGCTTCCTTCGTGGACGACCGGATCCGGGCCCCACACCTTCCGGCACACCTCGATGATCTCGTCCAGGACCGCGCCGCGCTCCTCGAAGGGCCGGACGCCCGAGGCCGCGTACTCGTCCAGGGACCAGCCGGTGCCCAGGCCCGCGAGCACCCGGCCGCCACTCGCCGCGTCCAGCGTGGCCAGGGCCTTCGCGAGCTGGAACGGAACGTGCAGCGGAGCCACCAGGACACTGGAGCCCAGCTCCGCCCGCTCGGTGGCAGCGGCCGCCAGGGTGAGGGTGACCAGGGGGTCGGCCACGTTCCGGTACTGGTCCGGCCACGGCAGGCCCTCGATGCCGTACAGACCCTGGGTGGCGGGCTCCGGGAACAGTGCCCGCTCGAAGACCCACAGACTGTCGTAACCGATGTCCTCCGCGGCGCGTGCCACGTCGGGGACGTCCTTGCCGATCGAGTACTGCCGCATCTGGGGAAGACCGAGACCGAGCCGGGTCGCCATACCGCCACTCCTCTGTGATCGGGTACTGCTCGCTCAACGTCCCACGGCCGCCGGGGAGTTCCGCGGTGACAGGATCAGTCCGTGAGCGGAGTGAGCAGCATCCGCCCCGCGAACCCCACCGCCGCGTCCAGCCGTTCGGTGAACTCCTCGGTCACATCGCCGCAGTGGCGCAGCGCCCACAGGGCACGTGCCGCCACCCAGGCCGCGTCGCGGGCCCGCTCCAGGCTCCACGAGCCCAGCAGATGGGTGAGCGGATCGGCGATCTGGAGCAGGTCGGGACCCGGCATCAGATCCTCGCGGACGCGCTCCTCCAGCGCGCCGAGGAGTTCGCCCACGCGGTCGAACTCGTCCTCCAGGTCGGGCGGTTCGCAGCCGAGCGTACGACAGGCGTCCACCACGGCGAGCGCGAGGTCGTGCCCGATGTGCGCGTTGATGCCCGCCAGCGCGAACTGCAGCGGCCGTACCCCGGGATGGCGGCGGAGCTGGAACAGCGGACGCCAGCAGGCGGGTGGCCGGCGGTCCGCGGCCGCCGCGTCGACCGCGGCCAGGTACCGCTCGGCGAACCGCACGTCCAGCGCGATCGCCGCCCGTGGATCCGGGAATCCCCCGGCGTCCAGGCGCCGGTCGACCTCCTCGGTGACGGTGAGGTAGACGCGGTTGAACACGGCGACCCCGTCCCACTCGGGCAGGCCCGCGGCCAGGGCGCGCATCCGGGAGACGACCGTGTCGACAGGGGTGGTGAGGTGTTCCAACTGCGTCATGGGGGAAGGGTCCCAGCCCCGGGCCGACGGGCGCGCCGACCGGCCCGGGGCTTCGCCGGAACGGGGGAACGGACGGCGAGCCGCGGATGCGAGGGGGGAGCGGCACCGTGTCAGGCTCACGTACCCGGCGTCTCGCCGAGCGCCGGGCCGCGCGCAGGCGTGCCGTGCGGCGCGGGTTGATGGTCGCGGCGGCCTCGGTGGTGACCCTGGTCGGCTCGGTCACCGGCGTGATAGCGGCGCTCGAGTCCGGCTCCGACTCCGGCCCCGGCTCCGGCCGGGCCCGCGCCGAGGCGACCCGCACGCCGCCCCCGGCGCCCATGCCGAGGCCGGCCGCACCCTCCCCGGGCAGGGCCGCCACCAGGAGGCCGACGCCGACGCCGGCGCCGACCGCGCTCTCCACGCACACCCCCGTCCCGGCCAGGAGAAAGCAGCGGACCGTCCCCGTGTCACCGCTCCTGTACCGCCACCCCGCCTCCCAGGTGCTGGACTGGGTCCGGGCCCACCCCGGCGATCCGCGCACCGATGTCATCGCCGCCCTGATCGCCGACCGGCCGGCCGCGGTGTGGTTCACCGACCCCGACCCGGACGCGATCACCGGCCGGGTGCGGGCGGTCACCGCGGACGCGGCGGCGCGGGGCCGGGTCCCGGTGCTCGTGCCGTACGCGATCCCGGACCGGGACTGCGGCAGTGCCTCCCGGGGCGGCGCGCCGGACCTCGCGGCCTACGACACCTGGATCGACGCCTTCGCGCGGGGGCTCGGCCCGGACGAGGTGGTGATCGTCCTGGAACCGGACTCGATCGCCCAGTCCGACTGCCTGCCGCAGGCCGACCGCGCGGCCAGGCTCGCCTCGCTGGCCCGTGCCGGGCGGGTGCTGAAGGCCGCCGATCCGAAAGCGCGCGTCTACTACGACGCAGGCCACTCCGGCTGGCACCCGCCGGCCGAGCAGGCCGCCCTGCTGCGCCAGGCGGGAGCGGCCGACGCGGACGGCGTCTTCAGCAACGTCTCCAACTTCCGCACCACGACCGACGAGATCGCCTACGACCGTCAGGTCCTCGACGCGCTCGGCGGCCCGGCGAGCCTCGGCGCGGTGATCGACACCAGCCGCAACGGCAACGGCGCCCCGCCGGACGGCCAGTGGTGCGACCCGGCCGGCCGCAAGCTCGGCCGGGCCCCGACCCTGGACACGGGCGAGGCCCGGATCGACGCCTACCTGTGGGTCAAGCTGCCGGGGGAGTCCGACGGCTGCCGGGGCGCGGCCGGGACGTTCACGCCGTCGTACGCCTACGACTTGGCGCGCGGAGCCTCCTGAGCGTCGTAACCGGACGTGCCCTCGTCCAGCAGGGGCTCCTGCTTCTTCAGGTGGGCCGGGGCGAAGGCGCGCAGCGCGTGGTAGCCGGTGATGACGACCAGCGTGCCGAGGGCGATGCCGCTGAGTGAGAAGGTGCCGGTGAACTTCATGCTGACGTTGCCGACGCCGATGATGATGCCCGCGGCGGCCGGTACCAGGTTCAGCGGGTTGCGCAGGTCCACCTTGGCGTGCAGCCAGATCTGGGCGCCGAGCAGGCCGATCATGCCGTAGAGGATCACGGTGATGCCGCCGAGGACACCGCCCGGGACCGCGGCCACGACCGCGCCGAACTTCGGGCAGACGCCGAAGAGCAGCGCGAAGCCGGCGGCGGCCCAGTAGGCGGCGGTGGAGTAGACGCGGGTCGCGGCCATCACGCCGATGTTCTCGGAGTAGGTGGTGTTCGGCGGGCCGCCCACCGCGGTGGACAGCATGGAGCCGACGCCGTCGGCCGAGATCGCCGTACCGAGCTTGTCGTCCAGCGGGTCGCCGGTCATCTCGCCGACCGCCTTGACGTGCCCCGCGTTCTCCGCGACCAGGGCGATCACGACCGGCAGCGCGACCAGGACGGCCGACCACTGGAAGGACGGCCCGTGGAAGTGCGGCAGGCCGATCCAGTCGGCCTTGGAGACACCGGAGAGGTCCAGCCGCCAGTGGTCGGTGACCTTGCCGCTCGGGCTCATGGAGTTGATCTTGCCGAAGATCCGGTCGAAGGCCCAGGAGATGCCGTACCCGAAGACCAGCCCGAGGAAGATCGCGATGCGGGACCAGAAGCCGCGCAGGCAGACCACGGCCAGCCCCGTGAACAGCATGACCAGCAGGGCCGTCCACTGGTCCTGCGGCCAGTAGGTGGACGCGGTCACCGGGGCGAGGTTGAAGCCGATGAGCATGACGACCGCGCCGGTGACGATCGGCGGCATGGCGGCGTGGATGATCCGCGCGCCGAAACGCTGCACGGCGAGACCCACCAGGAACAGCACGGCGCCGACCACGAGGACGGCGCCGGTCACGGTGGCACTCGTACCGCCCTGGGCGCGGATGACGGCGGCCACGCCCACGAACGACAGGGAACAGCCCAGGTAGCTCGGCACCCGGCCGCGGGTGGCGAGCAGGAAGATCACCGTCGCCACGCCCGACATCATGATCGCCAGGTTGGGGTCGAGGCCCATCAGCACCGGCGCCACGAAGGACGCGCCGAACATCGCGACCACGTGCTGGGCGCCCAGGCCCACCGTGCGGGGCCAGGAGAGCCGTTCATCCGGGCGTACCACCGCTCCGGGGGCGGGCGTGCGCCCGTCACCGTGCAGTTTCCAGCGCACGCCGAGGTCCATGGTGGGTTTCGCTTTCTTACGTACGGGAGGGGGTTCCGCACCATTGTCACGGGTACCGGCTTCTGAGCGGTCGCTTAGTATGGAACGTCATCATCAGCGATGTTCAGGAGTCCCTCGTCACTGGGGCTCCTGCACAACGCCCGCTACCCGCTCATGGTCGAGCGGGCCTGGACCGAGCTGTGGAACGAGCACGGCGTCCGCTTCGACGGCGACTGGCACGCGGCCGGCGACGCCTGCAACGCGGTCCGTGAGCTGCGGATCAGCTACGAGGCGCCGGTGACCCGCCCCGGCACCTACGCCGTCCACCTCTGGCTGGACCGGCTCGGCACCACCGGCCTGACCTACGGCTTCCGCTTCTGCTCGGCCGACGGCACCCGGACCTACGCCGGGGGCACCCGGGTGCTGGTCCGGCTGGACGCCACGACCCTGCGGCCCACACCGTGGACGGACGCCTTCAGGGCCGGGGCCCGGGAACTGCTGCGGCCTGCGGACTGATCTCCTTCCGGCCGCCGCGCTCGGCCGTGCGCAGCACGCCCGCGCACACCGCGAGCCCGCACGCCAGCGCCGTCACCACGCAGAACGACACCACCAGGCTGGTCGCCTGGGCCACCCCGCCGATCAGGCTCGGCGCGATCAGCCCCGAGGTGTAGGTGATCGTCGCCACGCCCGCTATGGCCTGGCTCGGGTTCGGCCCGGCGTGCCCGGCCGCCGCGAAGCACAGCGGGACGACCACCGCGATGCCGAGCCCCATCAGCGCGAACCCGCCCATCGCCACGGCCGGATGCCCGGCCACGACGATCAGCAGGCCGCCCAGCACGGCCAGGATGCCGCCGGCCCGGACGGTGCGGACCGCGCCGAACCGGTTCACCACCGCGTCCCCGGCGATCCGGGCCACCGCCATCGTCAGCATGAAGCCGGTCGTGCAGGCCGCCGCCCCACCGGCCGAGCTGTCCAGCCGGTCCCGCAGGAACACCGCCGACCAGTCCAGGCTCGCGCCCTCGGCGAACACCGCGCAGAAGCCGACCGTACCGATCAGCAGGGCCGAGCGCGGCGGCAGCGCGAACCGCGGCGGTGGCTCCTCGTCCTCGGCGGGCTGCAGGTCCAGCACCCAGGCGCAGGCCACCAGGCCGAGTACGGTGAGCACGGCAGCGGTGAGCGCGAAATGCAGCCGGGCGTCCGAGCCGAGGTGCGCGGCGAGCGTGCCGGCCGCCGAGCCGGTCAGCGCACCCGCGCTCCACATGCCGTGCAGCCCCGACATGACCGACTTGCCGAGCAGCCGCTCGACCTCGACGCCGAGGGCGTTCATCGCCACGTCGGCCATGCCCGCGCTCGCGCCGTAGGTGAACATCGCCAGGCACAGGGTGGTGAGGTTCGGCGCGAGGGACGGCAGGACCAGGGAGAGCGTCCACAGCGCGAGCAGCCCGCGCAGGGCCGTACGGCTGCCGAAGCGATGGCTGATCCGGCCCGCCAGCGGCATCGCGCACGAGGCGCCGAACGCCGTGAAGGCCAGCGCGAACCCCAACTGGCCCGAGCCCAGCGAGGCGTGGTCCTGGATCCACGGCACACGCGTGGCGAACGTGCCGGTCACGGCGCCGTGCACGGCGAACACGGCCGCCACGGCGTACCGGGCGCGCCTCGCGTCGTCACCTGCGCGTCCCATGTCACCCATGTTCCAGTCCCTCCCCGGGAGTTTCCCGCCACACCCCACCCGGCACGCGCCGTAAACTATCAGGGACCCTGCCTGATAGATAGTCGGTTTTACGGCCGCCGTCGGGGTCCCCGGCGCGTGGGCCGGGGAGGGTTGCCGATCTGGGAGGATTCCCGTCATGCCCGCATCACCCAGCACCGCCCGGGCCATCAACGACCGCCTGGCCCTGCGGCTGTTGCAACAGGAAGGCCCGCTCACGGCCGGGCAGTTGAAGCAGCTGACGGGTCTGTCCCGGCCGACGGTCGCCGACCTCGTGGAACGGCTCACCGCCGCCGGGCTGATCAGCGTCGTCGGCGAGTCCGGCGAGCAGCGCCGCGGCCCCAACGCCCGGCTGTACGGCATCGTCGCCGACCGGGCTCACCTGGCCGCCCTCGACGTCCGCACCGGGGGCGTCTTCGTCCTGGTCTCCGACCTGGTCGGGCGGGTGCTCGCGGAGGCGTCCGTGCCGATCGGCGGGGACAGCGGGACCGGACCCGCCGTGGAGCAGGCGGTGGCCGCGGTGGAGCGGACCGCGAAGGAGGCCGGGGCGGACCGGCTGCACACCGTCGGCATCGGCGCACCCGGCCTCATCGACCCGGCCACCGGGGATCTCCGCGACTCCGGCGGCCTGCCCGCCTGGCACCGCAGTCTGGCCGCCGCCCTGCTGGAACGGCTGCCCGGGGCCCGGGTCACCGTGGAGAACGAGACCAACCTCGCCGCCCTGGCCGAACAGCGCGAGGGTGCCGCGCGGGACCGGGACACCTTCGTCCTGCTCTGGCTGGGCCACGGCGTCGGCGCGGCGGTCGTCCTCGACGGCACGCTCCGCCGCGGCGCCTCGGGCGGCACCGGCGAGATCGGCTTCCTGCCCGTCCCGGGCACCTCGCTGCCGTCGGCGAGCGACTGCGACGGAGGCTTCCACTCACTGGCGGGCGCGGCGGCGATCGGCGCGCTGGCCGCGGAGTGCGGCCTGCCGGTACCGGCCACCATGGACGGACCGGGCGCGGCGCGAGTGGTTCAGCGGGCCGCGGCGGAGGTGGCGGAGGAGGCCTCCACCGCGTCTCATCCGGCTGCCGAACGCCTCGCCGGCCGGTTTCTCCACGCCCTGGCCGACCGGATCGCCATCGGGGCCGCGTCCGTGGTGGCCGTGCTCGACCCCGGCTGTGTCGTGCTCGGCGGCGAGGTCGGCCAGGCCGGCGGCGCCGTCCTCGCGGGCCTCGTGGAGGACCGGCTCCGCCGTATGTCGCCGCTGCTCACCGAGGTCCGCGCAAGCGCCCTCGGTGGCACGGCGGTCCTGCGCGGAGCCCTTCTGACGGCCCGGGACCGTGCCCAGGAGGACCTGTTCGCGCGGCCCTAGCCTCGCCCGCCGGTGCACCGGATCGCCCGGGGCCGGCGCCCGCCGGCAGGTACGGCCGTTCCCGGCGCCGGTCGGCCGGTCGCGGTCCCGGAGGTGTGGGCCCGGCCGGCCGTCTCACTTCCGTCAGCCGTCGAACCGCCGCCCCAGGTACTCCTCGAACGTCGTCTTCCCCACCGGCTGTTCCGGTGTCAGCAGACCGCCCGCGCGGGCGGCGCGATAGGTCCCGCCGAACAGCGGAACCTGCGCCACCGCCCGGCGCCGGCCGGTCGCGCGGAGGTAGGAGCGGGCCAGGGAGTCCAGGGTCCGTACCTCGGGGCCGCCCATGTCCGGCACCCGCCCGGCGGGACCGGCGAGTGCCAACCCGGCCAGACGGTCCGCGACTTCGCCCACCTCCACCGGCTGGTCCGGCACCCCGGCCGGGACCAGCAGGACGGGCGCCTTGGCCAGCCCGCCCAGGAGCGAGACCAGCAGGTCATGGAACTGGGTGGCGCGCAGGACGGTCCAGCCGAGCCCCGACTCCTCGATCTGCCGTTCCACGGCCAGCTTGGTGCGGTAGTAGCCGAGCGGCACCCGGTCGACCCCGACGATGGAGATGTAGACCAGATGGCCCACTCCGGCCCGCCGTGCCGCCGCGATGAGATGCTCGGCCGCCTGTTCGTCCCCGCCCCGCTGTGTGCTCGCGCAGTGCACCACGGTCTCCACCCCGGCGAGCGCGGCGTCGAGACCGCTGCCGCCGGCACGCAGATCGACGGCGTACGGCTGTGCGTGCCGGCTCAGCACCCGCACCTCGTGGCCGTCCGCCCGCAGCCGCCGCGTCACGCACCGGCCGAGCGTGCCGGTTCCGCCGGTCACCAGGATCGTCGTCATGCTGTGTCTGTCCCTCCGGATGCCGGGCACCCCCCGTCGGGGCGCCCTCCCGCGGATGAGACCGCGCGGACCCCGGGGAACGTGACATGCCCCGGCTGGCCCGGCCCGGCCGGCGGCAGTCGGCGGCGGTCCGGCGGCGGGCAAGGGCCGTCGTCACCGCCGCCGGACCCGTCCGCACCCTAAAAGGACTAGACCAGCACGGTCAATGGGTCCGGACCAGGCCAATCGGCCCTGACCGACCGGCAGTTGCGCGGCGTGACTGCGCCGCGCAAGACCGGCGACACGCGCTGTGAGGGAACCCACATCGCTCACGTGTCGGGACGGCCGTCCGGCGTGGCACACTGGCCCTGTACCAGAAGCAGCGCACTCCGGGGTCGGTGAAAGTCCGAACCGGCGGTTACAGTCCGCGACCCGGTCGCTTCCAGCGGCCGGTTGACCAGGTGAAATTCCTGGACCGACGGTTAAAGTCCGGATGGGAGGCAGTGCGCGGCGGGCGGGCATGCGTTTCCGTGTGCGCGCCGCCGTATGTGGGCGCGTCCGTATGTGGACGGGCCCGTTCCGGCGACGCCCCGGTGTGTGCTCACCCGTAGATTCTGTCGTCATCGACAGGCCCCGGAGTCCGTGCCCGAAGAGGCAGGAGGACCCGGGAAGTGTTCACCGGAATCGTCGAAGAGCTGGGTGAGGTCACCGCCGTCGAGAACCTCGGCGACGCCTCCCGCTTCCGGCTCCGTGGCCCCGTCGTGACCGAGGGCGCACAGCACGGCGACTCCATCGCCGTGAACGGGGTCTGTCTCACCGTCGTGGAGCACGAGGGCGACGAGTTCACCGCCGACGTGATGGCGGAGACCCTGAAGCGTTCCAGCCTCGGCGCGCTCACCGTCGGCTCCCGCGTCAACCTCGAGCGTCCCACCGCCGTCGGCACGCGCCTCGGCGGGCACATCGTGCAGGGCCATGTCGACGGCACCGGCGAGGTGGTCGCGCGCATTCCCTCCGAGAACTGGGAGATCGTCAGGATCTCGCTCCCGGCGGACCTCTCCCGCTACGTCGTCGAGAAGGGTTCCATCACCGTCGACGGCATCAGCCTCACCGTCGTCGAGGCCGGCCCGGACTACTTCACCGTCAGCCTCATCCCGACCACCCTCGGCCTGACCACGCTCGGCGTGAAGCAGCCCGGCGACCCGGTCAACCTCGAGGTCGACGTCATCGCCAAGTACGTCGAGCGGCTCCTCGGCGACCGCGCCCAGGGAGCCACCAAGTGAACTGGCTGAACTCCGAGGCCTTCACCCTCTTCGGCCAGCACATCATCTGGTCGGACATGGTCGGCAACATCCTCGGCCTGATCACCCTCGCCCTCGGCTGGCGCCGCTCCCTGTGGACCTGGCCCGTGCAGTTCCTCTCCGGCCTCGTCCTCTTCGCCGCCTTCTACGGCCACCTGACCGGCAGCGCCGGCAAGCAGGCCGTCGTCATGGCCGTCGCGCTGTACGGCTGGTGGCAGTGGCAGCGCGACCGGGGCCGGTCCGCGGACGGCCACATCGCCCCCCGGTTCGCCACCTGGCGCGAGCGCGCGGCGATGCTCGGCGCGGCCGCCGCCGGCACGGTCGCCGTCGCCCTGCTCTTCACGGCCTACCCGTCCCTGTCCTGGGACCCCTGGCCCGACGCCTACATCTTCGTCGGCACCATCGTCGCCATGTACGCCCAGGCCAAGGGCATGGTCGAGTTCTGGATCGCCTGGCTGCTCGTCGACCTCGTCGGCGTACCCCTCAACTTCGCCAACGGCTACGCCTTCTCCGGTTTCGTCTACGTCATCTACGGCGCACTCGTCCTGTGGGGCATGCGCGACTGGTGGCTGCGCTCCCGCAGGAGCCCGCAGCCCGTCCTGGAAGGAGCGCCGGCATGACCTCGGCACCGCTGCTGTACGACACCGCCGACCTCGAGGAGTTCACGCTCGACCCCGTCGAGCAGGCCATCGCCGACATCGCGGCCGGCCGCCCGGTCGTCGTGGTGGACGACGAGGACCGGGAGAACGAGGGCGACCTCGTCATCGCGGCCGAACACGCGACCCCCGAGATCGTCGCGTTCATGATGAGCGAGTGCCGGGGACTCGTCTGCGCCCCCATGGAGCCCGAGGAACTCGACCGGCTCCGGCTCCCGCAGATGGTCCAGGACAACACCGAGTCGATGAAGACCGCGTTCACCGTCTCCGTGGACGCCTCCGCCGCCCACGGTGTGAGCACCGGCATCTCGGCCTCCGACCGCGCCACCACGCTCCAGCTGCTGGCCAGTGGCACCGCCGAGCCCACCGACTTCGTCCGCCCCGGCCACGTCTTCCCGCTGCGCGCCAAGCCCGGCGGCGTCCTGGTCCGCAACGGCCACACCGAGGCCGCCGTCGACCTCGCCCGGCTCGCGGGGCTGCGCCCGGCCGGTGCCATCGTGGAGATCGCCGGTGAGGACGGCCACATGCTGCGGCTGCCCGAGCTGATCCCGTTCGCCCGCAAGCACGGGCTGTCGATCATCTCCATCGAGGACCTGATCGCCTACCGCCGCGGCAGCGAGTCCACCGTCCGCCGCGAGGCCGAGACCCGCCTGCCCACCGCCCACGGCACCTTCACCGCCTACGGCTACCGGTCCACCGTGGACGGCGTCGAGCACGTCGCCCTCGTGCACGGCGAGATCGGCCCCGGCGAGGACGTCCTGGTCCGCGTCCACTCCGAATGCCTCACCGGGGACGTCTTCTCGTCCCTGCGCTGCGACTGCGGCCCCCAACTGGACGCCGCCCTCGAACGGATCCAGGCCGAGGGCAGGGGCGTGGTGGTCTACCTGCGCGGCCACGAAGGGCGCGGCATCGGTCTGCTCTCCAAGCTGCGGGCGTACGAGCTTCAGGAGCGGGGCCGCGACACCCTGGACGCCAATCTCGAACTCGGGCTGCCCGCCGACGCCCGCGACTACGGCGCCGGTGCGCAGATCCTCGCCGACCTCGGCGTGCGCAGCGTCCGCCTGATGACCAACAACCCCGAGAAGACCGACGCACTGCTGCGCCACGGCCTCAAGGTCAGCAGCCGTGAGCCGATGCCCGTGCAGGCGGGCGAGCACAACCTCCACTACCTGCGCACCAAGCGGGACCGGATGGGGCACGACCTGCCGTGGCTGGACACACCTGCCGTGTCCACCTGCGGCAACCAGTAAGCAAGCGAGAAAGCACTTAGGAGAGACGTGAGCGGCAAGGGTGCACCGGAACTGTCCGTACGCAACGCGAGCGACCTCAGGGTCGCCGTCATCGCGGCGCAGTGGCACGAGAAGGTGATGGACGGCCTGGTGAACGGCGCCCTGCGCGCCCTGCACGACCTCGGGATCGACGAGCCGACCCTGATCCGGGTCCCCGGCAGCTTCGAACTGCCGGTCGCCGCCAAGGTGCTGGCCGGGCGCGGCTACGACGCCGTGGTCGCCCTGGGTGTCGTCATCCGCGGCGGCACCCCCCACTTCGACTACGTCTGCCAGGGCGTCACCCAGGGCCTCACCCAGGTCAGCGTCGAGACCGGCGTCCCCGTCGGCTTCGGCGTGCTCACCTGCGACACCGAGGAGCAGGCCCTGGACCGGGCCGGCATCGAGGGCTCGAACGAGGACAAGGGGCACGAGGCGGTGACCGCCGCGGTCGCGACCGCGGCCACGCTCCGCTCAGTATCTGAACCCTGGCACTGAGGTACCGCCCGAACCGCGTAGGGTGGGACCACCATGTCCAAGAAGACGTTCGAGGAGCTCTTCACCGAGCTCCAGCACAAGGCCGCCCACGGCGATCCCGCCACCTCCCGCACCGCAGAGCTGGTCGGCAAGGGGGTCCATGCCATCGGCAAGAAGGTCGTCGAAGAGGCCGCAGAGGTCTGGATGGCCGCCGAGTACGAGGGCAGGGAGGCGGCCGCCGAGGAGATCTCGCAGCTGCTGTACCACGTCCAGGTGATGATGGTCGCCCGCGGGATCTCCCTGGACGACGTCTACGCCCACCTCTGAGCCGTACCCGCGCACACCCCCGCCCCGTAGAGAACGAGCAAAGGAAGCCGACCTCATGCTGCGCATCGCCGTCCCCAACAAGGGTTCACTGTCCGGCCCTGCGGCGGAGATGCTGCATGAGGCCGGCTACCAGCAGCGCCGCGAGTCCAAGGAGCTGCGGATCGTCGACCCGGAGAACGAGGTCGAGTTCTTCTACCTCCGCCCCCGCGACATCGCGATCTACGTCGCCTCCGGCCGCCTCGACCTGGGTATCACCGGCCGCGACCTGCTGATCGACTCCGGCGCGGACGCCGAGGAGATCCTGCCGCTCGGCTTCGCCCGCTCCACCTTCCGCTTCGCCGCCAAGCCGGGCACCGCGAACGGCATCGAGGACCTGAAGGGCAGGACGGTCGCCACGTCGTACGAGGGGATCGTCGCGGGGCACCTCGCGGACAGCGGCGTCGACGCCTCCGTCGTCCACCTGGACGGAGCCGTGGAGACCGCCATCGAGCTGGGCGTCGCCGAGGTCATCGCCGACGTCGTGGAGACCGGCACCAGCCTGCGCAACGCGGGCCTGGAGGTCTTCGGCGAGCCGATCATGAAGTCCGAGGCGATCGTCATCCGCCACACCGGCGCCAACGGCGAGGAACCGAAGGTCCAGCAGTTCCTGCGCCGTCTCCAGGGCGTCCTGGTCGCCCGGACGTACGTGATGATGGACTACGACTGCCGCGTCGAACAACTGGAGAAGGCCGTCGCGCTCACCCCCGGGCTGGAGTCCCCGACCGTCTCCCCGCTGCACAACGAGGGCTGGGTCGCGGTCCGCGCCATGGTCCCCGCCAAGGAGGCGCAGCGGATCATGGACGACCTGTACGCCATCGGCGCCCGCGCCATCCTCACCACGGCCATCCACGCCTGCCGCCTGTAAGGGGTACGCACCGCGATGTCCGATCTTCCCTCCCTTCCCGTCACCTTCCGGCCAGGCCGCACCCGGGCCATCCTGCTCACCGCCGGTGTCGCGATCTTCCTGACCATCTCCGGGGTCGCCCTGCTGCTGGAGCGGCTCGGCCCGGGGGAGCGGGCCAGCTTCATCGTCACCGGAGCGCTGATCTTCTGGGTGCTGGCCCAGCTCGCCCGGGTGAGGGTCGTCGCCGACGAGTCCGGCGTCACCGTGGTGAACATCGCCAGCAAGCGGCGCCTGGCCTGGGCGGAGATCCTTCAGGTGAACCTCCGTCCGGGCGACCCGTGGGTGTTCCTCAACCTCAGCGACGGCACCAGCCTGCCCGCGCTCGGCATCCAGCCGGGCCTCGCCAAGCAGCGCGCCATCGCCGACGCACAGGCCCTGCGGGCGCTCGCCGAAGCCCGTTCCCCGGACCACCCGGTCGAAGATCAGGGCTGACTCGGGGGCGCCCACCCTGCCCGAGTGGCCCCTGTCTTGATTAATCTGGTGGGGGAGGCCTCTTCGCTGCGCCTCCGCCCCTGCGTGCCAGCCGGTGCACAGGGGTTCCTGCTACCCGAGGAGTGACTCCCTCCAGCGATGGACGGATCGTCCTGTAGTACCTGCGCCGCCCCGACCCGACATACCGGGAAGGCGGTGGCAGCGTGACCACCCCCCTGCTGCTCCTCGGAGCGGCTTTCCTGCTGATCCTCGCCAACGGCTTCTTCGTGGCCGCGGAGTTCGGCCTGGTGACCGTCGAGTCGACGGACGCCGAGAAGGCTGCCGCCGAGGGCGACCGACGGGCCCACAGGGTCGCGGAGTCGCTCAAGGAGCTGTCCTTCCAGCTTTCCGGCACCCAGCTCGGCATCACCATCACCTCCCTGGTCGTCGGCATGCTCGCCGAACCGGCGCTGGCCGAGCTGCTGCACGGCCCGTTCGCCGCGATCGGCATCCCGGGCGGTGCCGTCTCCGGTGTCGCCGTGGTCGTCGGCATGCTGCTGGCCTCCGCGGTCCAGATGGTGATCGGCGAACTCGTGCCCAAGAACTGGGCGGTGTCCAAGCCACTGCAGGTCGCGCGGTTCGTGGCCGGCCCGCAGCACCACTTCGCCCGGCTGTTCCGCCCGGTGATCGCCGCGCTCAACACGGTCGCCAACCGCCTGGTGCGCGCGCTCGGCGTCGAGCCCGCCGACGAACTGGCCTCCGCCCGCACCCCGGGCGAACTGGTCTCCCTGGCCCGGCACTCCGCCCAGGCCGGCGCCCTGGAACAGGACACGGCCGACCTGTTCGTGCGTACCCTGTCCCTGGGCGAGCTGACCGCGCAGCACGTCATTACCCCGCGCGTGAAGGTCAGCGCCCTGCAGGACACGGCCACCGCCGAGGACGTCGTCAACCTCACCCGGGCCACCGGCCTGTCCCGCTTCCCCGTCTACCGGGAGAAGATCGACGAGATCGTCGGCATGGCCCACCTCAAGGACGCCCTCGCGGTCCCCGTGCACGACCGGCTGCGCACCCCGGTCAGCCGTATCGCCCGCAAGGCCCTCCTCGTCCCCGAGACCCTGCCCGTCCAGCCGCTCCTCGCGCGGCTGCGCAGCGAGCAGCCGATCGCGGTCGTCGTCGACGAGTACGGCGGCACGGCCGGCGTGGTCACGCTGGAGGACATCGTCGAGGAACTCGTCGGAGAGGTCCGCGACGAGCACGACGCCAAGGACGTGCCCGAACTGCTCCCGGCCCCGCCCGAGGACGGCAGGCCCGCCTGGGACGTCGACGGCAGCTGCCGCGTCGACATCCTGCAGCGCATAGGCCTCGACGTGCCCGAGGGGCCGTACGAGACGGTCGCCGGACTGGTCGCCGACCTGCTCGGCCGGATCCCGGCCCCCGGCGACCGGGCCGAACTGCCCGGCTGGCGGCTCTCGGTCCGCCAGGTCGGCCACTACCGCGCCGAACGGGTCCGCCTGGTCAGGACGGTCCCGGCGGTGAACGTGATGGAGGCCGTCCGATGAGCGTCCTCCAACTGGTCTTCGCCGCGCTGCTCGTGCTCGCCAACGGCTTCTTCGTCGGCGCCGAGTTCGCGCTGGTCTCCGTCCGCCGCAGCCAGATCGAACCCCTCGGCACCGCCCGGGCCCGCCAGGTCCTGTACGGCCTGGAAAGGCTGCCGCAGATGATGGCCGCGGCGCAGTTCGGCATCACCGTCTGCTCCCTGACGCTGGGCGCGGTGGCCGAGCCGACGGTGGCGCGTCTACTGGAACCGGTGTTCGAGGCGGTGCGTCTGCCCGACGGCGTGATCCATCCGCTCGGCTATGTGCTCGCGTTGGCCGCGGTGGTCTTCTTCCACCTGGTCATCGGCGAGATGGTGCCGAAGAACCTGGCGATGGCGGCCCCCGAGAAGGCGGCGCTCTGGCTGAGCCCGGGCCTGGTCTACTTCGCCCGTCTGTGCAGGCCGATCACGGTGTCCCTGGGCGCCTGCGCCCAGGCCGTCCTGCGCCTCTTCCGGGTCGAGCCCAAGGACGAGGTGGAGGCGGTGGTCACCAGCGAGCAGCTCAACCGCCTGCTGGAGGACTCCGGCCAGGCGGGCCTGCTCGACCCCGAGGAGCGGGAACGCCTGGAGGACGCGCTGGAACTGGGCTCCCGCCCGGTGACGGACGTCCTGCTGCGCCGGGAGTCCCTGGTCACGGTGAACCCGGCGATCACTCCGGGACGGATCGTCGAGCTGACGGCCCGCACCGGGTACTCCCGCTTCCCGGTCGCCGCGTCGGACAAGGGGTCGTTCATGGGGTACGTCCACGTCAAGGATGTCCTGGACCTGGAGGACTCCGACCGTGCGGTGCCGCAGCACGTGTGGCGCCCGATGACGACCCTGCGGGCGGAGCTGCCGCTCGACGACGCGCTGACGGTGATGCGCCGAGCGGCCACGCACTTGGCCCAGGTGGCGGACGCCTCCGGCAAGGTGCTCGGTCTGGTGGCTCTGGAGGACGTCCTGGAGATGCTGGTGGGTGAGGTGCGGGATCCGGCACACCGGGAGACTCAGGATGTGAGGCTGACGGAGCCGAGGGTGAGCGGAGAGCCGGAGGGAGCACTCGCCTAGCAGCTCGGGTGGTGGGGGAGCTGCGCGGCTGCCGGTGCGTGGTGGCTGAGCGCGCGGTTCCCTACGCCCCTTGGGGGCGCTTCACATGCCCGACGGGTCATGCGGCCCCCGCCCCGACAGCACCTCCCCGTACGCCTGCATCAGGTCGGGCAACCGCAGCGTCGCCAAGTCCTCCCGCGACAACGACCCCGCATACGTCGACAACCGCAGATCCCGGTACGCACAGCTCTTCTCGTACAGAGTCCGCAGGAACCGCCCGTTCCCCAACTCGTCGATCCACCCCTGATCGACCACATGCCCGGCGATCGAGCGCAGCTCCTCCAGCGCCTCGTCGTCCCACGCGTCCCCGTTCTCCGAAGCGAGCACCTTGCCGATCTCGGTGAGTTCCTGCGGCCGGTAGGAGGGGAAGTCGACGCGGGTCGTGAAGCGGGACGACAGCCCGGGGTTCGCCGCCAGCAGCCGGTCCATGCCCTCCGGATAGCCGGCGAGGATGACCACCAGATGGTCCCGGTTGTCCTCGGCACGCTTCAGCAGCACCTGCAAGGCCTCGTCGCCGTACGCGTCCCCCTTGCCGTAACCCGAGTTGGACAGCGAGTACGCCTCGTCCACGAACAGCACCCCGCTGATCGCCGAGTCGATCAGCTCGTTGGCCTTCACGGCCGTCTGCCCGAGGTACTCGCCGACCAGATCGGCCCGCTGGGCCTCGACCAGGTGGTCACCGCCGAGCAGCCCGAGGGCGTAGAAGACCCGGCCGAGGATCCGGGCCACCGTGGTCTTCCCCGTCCCCGACGGCCCCGAGAAGACGAAGTGCCGTTTCGGGGGCTGTACCGGCAGCCCCTGCCCGGCCCGCAGCCGGGCCATGTTCAACTGCGCCGACAACGCTTTGACCTGGCGTTTCACCGGCTCCAGCCCCACCATGCGCTCCAGCTCGGCGAGCGCCTCCTCGAGCAGGGCGGGATCGGTCGGCCCGGCCGGGACCGGCGAGGACGGCACACCCGTCTTCACCCGCACCGTCCGACCGGCCTCCGACGGCAGGGGCCCCGTCGGCAGGTCCGGCTCCGGCAGCCGCAGATCACGGCCCTCGGTGCCGAAGACCGGGTCGTACCCGTCCGGGCCGTCCACACTGTCCTGTCCGGCACCCGTCAGGGTGATCGCGGCGAGGCCGGCGGTGTCGTCGTACCCGTCGCCCTCGGCGATCGCCGCGAGCCGCGCCGAGGTGTCCATGAACGCCGGGTCCACGCGGTGCACGGCCCGGTAGAGGGGGAGCGCGGCGGCGCTGCGGCCCGTCCCCTCGTGCGCCCGGGCCAGCCAGTAGCGCAGCTCCTTGCGCTGCGGCTGCTCACTGCGGCAGCGCATCAGCGCCGCCGACAGCAGCGGTTCGGCCTGGCCGTACATCTCCAGCCGGACCCGGGCCATGCCGCCGAACAGACCGGCCTCGATGCCGAGCATGGGGTCGTCCAGCAGCGGGTCGGTGTGCCGTACCAGCTGCTCCCAGTCCTTCACCAGATAGGCGCGGCAGGCGTGCAGGAAACGGACCTGGGGGTCGGTGTCGACCGGGGGCAGCCCGGCGAGGGCGCGGTCCAGCTCGGGCACGTGCCGGCCGTCCAGCCAGTGCGAGGCGTGCGCCAGCAGCAGATCACGCGGGCTCTCCAGTACCGGCTGGACCCACCAGCCCAGCCAGTACCAGGAGTTGAGGGTCCGGCGGTGCCGGGCGCGCTGTTCGCCGAAGCGGTCGCGGTGCCGGAACATCCTGAGCAGGGAGGTCGTCGTGTCGACCCGGAGCGCGTGCAGCCCGAGCCAGCCGTCCGCCATCCCGGGGTCCGTCCGCACCGCGGTGCGGAACTCCTCCTCCGCCTGGGGGTATGCGCCCATCGTGTAGGCGTCCACCCCCCGCAGCCAGGCCAGGTCGGCCGGGGCCTCGGGGCCCTGCGTGCCGAAGTCCATCCCGTCCCCCCACAGACCGTGCCCCCGTGGTTCACCACCGGGCAGTCGCCCGACGGACGCCGCGCATCGAACCGCCGTGCCGCGGACCGGAGTTACCAGTGTGCGAGGCAGCCGCGAAGGTCGCCCCGAGGGCATCGTACCCGCGCGAAGACCGGGTGCCGAAGGGTGCCGCGCAGGCCGTTTGACGAGGTGGGAGCAGACGGGGCGCACGGGGTTTCGTGACCGAGGGTGAGCGGATCGGCGCGCCGGGAGCCCGCAAAGCGTCCGCGGGCAGAACGAAGCCCCCGATCACGGGGGAACAACCGGGGGCTTCGCGTCTGTGAGCGGCTCCGAACGGCCGCACATTGAGAACGTAAGACCTGTACGGCCCCCGGGTCAAGCCGAGTTGAGGCCTTCGGGGAAGTTCGTCCGGATGGGTCTTCACGGCTTCACCACAACGCGGACGGGCCGTCACTCTGGGTCATGCTTTGGTCGGGCCCACGGGTTGACGCCGGCCCCGCCAGCACCTCGTACCCCTCAGATGTCTGCCGTACCAGGAGATCGGCATGGGGGCGCGAGGGGTCTTCGGCGAAGTGCGCGCGCTCCGCCGCCACCCAGCCGTCCCAGAACTCCCGCTGCTCCACCCCGTCCCGCAGCCGGCCGCGCGTCCAGGACTCCTCCCGGGGCAGCTCCATCCAGAGCAGCAGGGCCAGGTACGGCCGCAGCGCCCGGCGCCCGGCCCCCACCCCCTCGACCAGGACCACGGGCGCCGCCGGCAGCGGGCGCGGCGTGGTGAACGTGCGGGCCCGCCAGTCGTACGGCGTGTAGTGCGCGCTCTCGCCGCGGGCGAGTGGCTGGATCACCTGGGTCATGACCCGCTCGGTCCACTCGAAGAGCTGCTCGTGGCTGGCGATGTCGTCGAGGTGCAGCACCGGAGCACCGCCGAGCGCGGCGGACAGATGCCCGGCGAAGGTGGACTTTCCCGAGCCGGCGTGCCCGTCCACGCCGATCAGCCGGACCGGGCCGAGGGACGGGGGAAGCCCGCGCAGCCGGGCGGCGAGGTCGAGAATGGTGGTTCCCCGGTGTGGGTCGGTGTGGGCGGTTTTCCGGAAACAGTGTAGTAGCGGCCCATAGCGGCCGGACCGTCGTGGCCGCCGCGCCTCGAAAAAGTCGGGGTTTGAATCATCGGCTGGCAGCCAGTCAATGGCCCGGATAAACATTCGCGAATCCCCTGACCGATATGTCGAATTCGGCGTTCCGGGTGTGCCCGTAGCTGAGTAGGGTGCCTCCAGCGCAACCGGTGTGCGTCGTACGGTACTGGCAGGGGGACATGGCCGCGGAGTTATTCGAAGGGCACTATGTGTGGCATCCGGCGGCCGACGACCGCGTCCTGGCGAGCGTATGCGTCGATGTGCGCGCCGGACGTTATCGATACGCGTCCGAGGCCCTCGCCGAGACGCGTTCCGACTTCGCCCTGCGCGCTCACCGCTCGCTGGTCCTCGCCTCCGAGGCGGCCGGCACCGACCTGGTCGAGCGCTGGCTCGCCGAGGAGCCGACGCCCGAGGCGGCGCTGATGTGGGCCCGGGTCGCGGTGCAGCGTGCGCTGCGGGCGGCCGACGCGCGCGACGAGCGCGCCGAGGCGCTGGAGCGGATCGCGCTGACCGCCTGCGACCGGGCCGCCGTCCTGGCTCCCGAGGACCCCACGCCCTGGGTCGCCAAGCTTGCCATGGCCCGGCTGCACCGGCTGCGCGACCCGGCCCCGCAGGGTCTGCTCACCGCCCCGCCCGGCCCCTGGCGGCTGTTCGCGCACATCCTGTCCCTGGACCCCTGGCACCGCGAGGGCCACCACCGCTTCCTGTCGTGCTTCTTCACGCGCTACGGCGGTTCGGTCAACGCGGCCTGGGACGTGGCCGCCTTCCTCAGCCAGCGGGCGCCCGCCGACTCCGCCCTCCGGCTGCTGCCACTGGTGGCCCTGGTGGAGAGCTACAACCCCACCCAGTTGCTGGCCGACCGCGTCTGGGAACAGCCGCAGTGGCGTTCCACCGCGCTGGCGATCTATCACAACTGGCTGCCGGCGGTCGCGGGTTACCGCTTCACACCGGTGCTCGACCTGGCCTACCTCGCACATGCGCTCGTGATGGCCCAGCGTGAGTTCGAGGCCCGGGCGGTGTTCACGGCGATGGGCCCGTACGCCTCGCGCATGCCCTGGAGCGCCTTCGGCGACCCCGCCGAACAGCTCTCCCGGGCCCGCCGCACCTGCGGCCTGCCCGTCCCGCGACCCGACTGACCCTGTTCGTTCGTCCCTGCTCCCCATCGAGAGAAAGGCCGATCTGTGTCGGAACGGATGTCGACTCCACGGGCGAAGGCCCGCGCGGGCGAAGACCCGGTCGTGCTCGACGACGACGCGACCCTGCACGCGATGGGTTATCCGCGGAAGCTCACCCGGCGCTTCCAGGCGTTCGACAATTTCGCGATCTCCTTCACCATCATCAATATCCTCTCGGGTATTTTCTCGTCCTTCGGATTCGGTATGAACGCGGGCGGCCCCCGTGTTCTCGTGTTCGGCTGGACAGGTGTCTGCGTCATGGTGCTGCTCATCGGCGCGGCCATGGCGGAAGTCGCCTCGGCCTATCCGACGAGCGGCGCGCTGTATTTCTCCGCCGGTAAACTTGCAAAGCGGCACAAGGGTGCCTGGTCCTGGTACACGGGCTGGCTGAACTTCGTCGGCCAGATCGGCGGTACCGCCGCCACCGGCTATGCGGCCGCCACCTTCATCCAGGCCTTCATCCAGCTGCAGTGGCCCTCCTACCGGCCGACCGCGCACCAGACAGTGCTGATCACGGCCCTGATCATCGTTGTGCAGGGCCTCGCCAACACCTACACCGTCCAGCTCGTCGCCGTACTGAACCGCATTTCCGTGTGGTGGCTGCTGATCGGACTCGTGGTGATCGTGGGCGCACTCATAGTGATGCCCGATCACCATCAGCCGGCGTCGTTCGTGACGCATTTCGAGAACAACAC
This sequence comes from Streptomyces sp. NPDC037288, assembly GCF_055603265.1. Taxonomy (NCBI): domain Bacteria; kingdom Bacillati; phylum Actinomycetota; class Actinomycetes; order Kitasatosporales; family Streptomycetaceae; genus Streptomyces; species Streptomyces sp. NPDC037288. The sequence goes on along the minus strand of NZ_JBVJVY010000017.1, from coordinate 70,836 downwards.
CGGCTTCACGAGCGGACTTTACGGAGGCATGCTCGGCCTGCTGGTCACCAGCTGGACGTTCACCGGGTTCGACGGCAGCTTCCACATGTCCGAGGAAACAGTCCGCGCGACGGTCAACGCGCCCAAAGGGATCACCCGCGCCATCGGCTATTCGGCGATCACCGGTCTCATCCTGATGCTGGCACTGGTCTACAGCATTGGCGACTACGCCAAGGTGGCCGGTTCCGGGGCACCGCCGGTCCAGATTCTCATCGACGGCCTCGGACTGGGCGCCGCCAAGGTCATGCTCCTCATCGTGATCGGCGCGATGCTCTTCTGCGGTCTCGCCAACCTCACCAGCAACACCCGGCAGATCTTCGCCTTCTCCCGCGACGGAGCCATGCCCGGCTCCCGCTGGTGGCACTCGGTCTCGCCACGCACCCGTACGCCCGTGAAGGCGGTGTGGCTCGCGGTGGTGTGCTCGGCGGCCCTCGTCGTGCCCGGCTGGTGGTCCCACACCGCCTTCACCGCCATCGTCAGCGTCAACGTGGTCGGTCTCTTCCTCGCCTACGCCGTGCCGATCTTCCTGCGGCTGCGGCTCGGCGGCGAGTTCCAGCCGGGGCCCTGGCACCTGGGCCGCTGGGGCCGGCCGGTCGGCTGGCTCGCGGTCATCTGGATCGTGCTCAGCAGCGTCCTGTTCATGCTGCCGCAGGCCTCGCCCATCACCGCCGACACCTTCAACTACGCGCCGGTCGCGCTCGCGGCCGTGCTCGTCGTGGCGACGGTCTGGTGGTTCGCCACCGCCCGCCGCCGCTTCCAGGGCCCGATCAGCTACGGCCGCCCCGACGAGGTCGCGGCGATGGATCTCGTCTGACGCCGAGCGCCGTTCGAGGAGGCGTACAGCCCGGGTGGTCGCGGGGACCTGTGCGGCTGCCGGCCCGTGGCGGGCCGGTCGCGCAGGTCCCCGCGCCCCTTGGAGAGCCGCGGGGCCGGTCAGCCGCTGGAGAAACCTCCACTGGCCAAGACCAATATTCATCCCGCTGCGTGCGCCGAAGTGCTGGCAGGGGCATGCCCGCTGCTCCATAGTTGGCCCACACGTGCGGCAGATCCGCCCCGACCGCACCGCAGACCTGGGGGTAATCGCGCCCATGAGCAGAGCCCGACAGCCGTCCCGCAGAACCGTCCTGACCGCCGCCGTCGCCGCAGCGGTGGCCGGCGGAACGGCCCCCGCCGCCGCCGTCGCGCGGCGCCCCGCCGCCGATACCGGCGGCCCCGGCCGGACGCCGGCCCGCCCGGTCGACTACCACGCCTGGACCACGTACCGCGAGTGGCGCCTCGGCGCCGCCCAGGGCGTCCGGACCGTCGCCGGCCCCCGCCCCGGCGTGGTGATCGGCACTCCCGCCGGCCGCAGCGACTACACCGACCCGCACACCGGTACCACCGCCACCTGGGAGTACGCCACCTGGACCGCCCCGGTCCACCGGCTCACCGTCCCCGCCACCGAGCTCGTCGCCTCGTGGAACGCGCACACCCCCGACGGCACCTGGCTCCAGGTCGAACTGCAGGGCACGTACTCCGACGGCACCGCGACCCCCTGGTACGTGATGGGCCGCTGGGCCTCCGGTGACCAGGACATCAAGCGGACCTCGGTGGATGACCAGACCGACGGCAAGAGCACCGTCTGGACCGACACCTTCGCCGTCGACGACGCGAGTACCGGCCTGCGCCTGACGTCGTACCGGCTGCGCCTCACCCTGTACCGCAAGCCCGGCACGCGCCTGACCCCCACCGTGTGGCGGCTCGGTGCCATGGGCTCCGACATCCCCGACCGGTTCACCGTCCCCGCCTCCACCCCCGGCCTGGCCCAGGAACTGGCCGTCCCGCGCTACTCGCAGGAGATCCACAAGGGCCAGTATCCGGAGTACGACAACGGCGGTGAGGCCTGGTGCAGCCCCACCTCCTCGCAGATGATCGTCGAGTACTGGGGCGGCCGGCTCACCCCCGGGCAGCTGTCCTGGGTCGATCCCTCCTACGCCGATCCGCAGGTCGACCACGCCGCCCGCTTCACCTACGACTACCAGTACGAGGGCTGCGGCAACTGGCCGTTCAACGCGGCCTACGCCGCCACGTTCAAGGACCTGCAGAGCGTGGTCACGCGCCTCGCCTCGCTGACCGACCTGGAGACGCTGATCGCGGCCGGCATCCCGGCCATAACGTCACAGTCGTTCCTGAAGACGGAGCTGACCGGTGCCGGCTACGGCACCTCCGGCCATCTGATGACCGTGATCGGGTTCACGGCGGACGGCGACGTGATCGCCAACGACCCGGCCTCGCCGAGCGACGACGCGGTACGGCGGGTCTATCTGCGCCGGGAGTTCGAGAACATCTGGCTCAGGACCAAGCGGTACAACGCCGCAGGGAAGGTCGTCTCCGGTACCGGCGGGGTCTGCTACCTCTACTTCCCGGCCCACCCGAGCCCGCGCCAGCGCAAGGCGCTCGAGGCGGTGGGCGTGCGCTGACCCGGCCCCTGTGAGCAACGTCTCTGCCGCAAACGCCGTCGCGGGTGGCAAGGTGGACAAATGGGTGGGGGGTTCCGCTCAGTACGTCCGACCTCTGTGAGAAGCCATGACCGCACACCCGGCCACCGCCGCCCGCATCCGCACCGGCGGCCCCCAGGAAGACGGCCCGAAGATCCTCGAGCACGTCATGGGCTGGGTCCTCGTCGCGGTGATCGCGATGCTCGTGACCCAGCTGGGTCTGCTCTGACCGAGCCGCACGCGGTCGGCATGTTCTGACATACTGCGCAGGTCCCACCGACCTCCCAGACCAGGGTCGAAATTGAATATGCCTCAGCAGCGTGCCGCCGTACGTCCCCGGGGGAACGGTACCGAGCGCTCGGTGGCGCGTCGCGCCGAACTCATCGCCATCGGGCGGAAGTTGTTCGCCGACACGTCCTACGACGCGCTGTCCATGGATGACATCGCCCGCCAGGCGCATGTCGCCAAGGGGCTGATCTACTACTACTTCCAGTCCAAGCGCGGCTACTACCTGGCGATCATCCAGGACTCCGTCGCCGACCTGGTCACCTCCGCCGCGGGCGGCCTGGACAGGCCCGCCGTGGACCGCGTGCACCGCACCATCGACGGCTATCTGCACTACGCCGAGCATCACCAGGCCGCCTACCGCACCATCGTCAGCGGCGGCGTCGGCTTCGACGCCGAGGTGCACGCGATCCGGGACGGGGTGCGCGAGGCCATCATCGCCACCATCGCCGAAGGGGCCTACGGCCGCAGCGACATCGCACCGCTGGCCCGGATGGGCCTGCTCTCCTGGGTGTGCGGCGTCGAGGGCGCGACCCTGGACTGGATCGACCGCCCCGAGCTGTCCCGCGCCGCCCTGCGCGAGCTGCTGGTGAAGACGCTCGGCGGGGCCCTGCGTGCCGTCGAGGAGCTGGACCCCGCGTACCCGGCCCCGCAGCCGGCCCGCCGCGACGGCGACCCACCAGGGCGCACACGGGAGTCCCACCCGTGCCGCGAGGGGTTCCGGCCGGAATCTTGAAGTAAGCGGTCGTTAACTGGTGACTGGAGGTCGCTGATCGGGCATACTCACTGCGCACAGCCGCTGGTCAGCAGCTTCCGAGACCCGGGAGCGGGCGCCCGCGGCACCACGGAACGACCAGGCGGAGCCGCCCCCACCCGACGGGCCAGACCGCCGGTGCCCGAACAGGGAGGAGACCGACGCCATGTCCGACCGCGATCCGCAGCCGGTGGAGCGTCAGCTGCCGACGGAAGAGGCGCGGGATCTGCTCGCGCTCGTCCGGGACATCGCCCAGCGCGAGATCGCGCCAAAGGCGGCCGAGGAGGAGGACACCGGACGCTTCCCGCGCGAGGTCTTCACCCTGCTGTCCGAATCGGGCCTGCTCGGCCTGCCCTACGACTCCGAGTACGGCGGCGGCGACCAGCCCTACGAGGTCTACCTCCAGGTCCTGGAAGAGCTCTCCGCGGCCCGGCTCACCGTGGGCCTCGGCGTCAGCGTGCACACGCTCGCCTGCTACGGGCTCGCGGCCTACGGCACCAAGCAGCAGCAGGTCGAGCATCTGCCCGCGATGCTGGGCGGCGGCCTGCTGGGCGCCTACTGCCTCTCCGAGCCGTCTGCCGGTTCCGACGCGGCGTCGCTGCGGACGAAGGCCGTCCCGGAGGGCGACGGCTGGGTGATCAACGGCACCAAGGCCTGGATCACGCACGGTGGCATCGCCGACTTCTACACGGTGATGGCCCGCACCGGCGAGGAGGGCCCCCGCGGGATCACCGCCTTCCTGGTCCCCGGGGACGCACCGGGCCTGAGCGGGGCGGTGCCCGAGAAGAAGATGGGCATGAAGGGCTCGCCCACCGCCCAGGTCCACTTCGACGGCGTCCGGGTCGGCGACGACCGCCGGATCGGCGAGGCGGGCCAGGGCTTCTCCATCGCCCTGTCCGCCCTCGACTCCGGGCGGCTCGGCATCGCCGCCTGCGCGATAGGCCTCGCCCAGGCCGCCCTGGACGAGGCGGTCGGCTACGCCACCCAGCGCCGGCAGTTCGGCCGTCCCATCGCCGACTTCCAGGGCCTGCGCTTCATGCTCGCCGACATGGCCACCCAGATCGAGGCCGGCCGCGCGCTCTACCTCGCGGCGGCCCGGCTGCGCGACGCGGGCAGGCCGTTCGCCAAGCAGGCCGCCATGGCCAAGCTGCACTGCACCGACACGGCCATGAAGGTCACCACGGACGCCGTGCAGATACTCGGCGGCTATGGCTACACCGCCGACTTCCCGGCCGAGCGCTTCATGCGCGAGGCCAAGGTCCTGCAGATCGTCGAGGGCACCAACCAGATCCAGCGGATGGTCATCGCCCGTCACGTGGCGGGACCCGAAGGTCGCTGAACTGGCCCGTGCGGACCGTCGGAGCCGCCAGCCTGATCCACTCCGGGTCGTGGCGGCCCGGCAGGGTCCGGCCCCGGTCGGCCCAGGCCCGCATGAGATCGCGGTAGATGGGCGGGTCCTGCGGCAAGGGTGGCGGAACCGATTCTGCGGGGCGGGGCACGAAGATGCGGCGCTGACGCCCGGTGGCCGTGTACGTGGGGGTCATACCCGGGCAACGCGGCAGCGGCCGGACAGGTCACCGCCCGGCGGTATCGCGCGTCAGTTCAGGCACGTCCGGTTCCCCCTCTGGCCACCTCCGGTCGGCTGACGTACCGTCAGCCGACCATCGTTCAGGGGGTGCCCGTGGCCGACGACCGTCCCGTACCGCTCGACGAATACCCGGTGCACCAGGTGCCGCTGTCCATGAAGCACGTGTCGACCGGCGACCGCAACGCATACGACCGCTGCATCTTCCACGTCTTCGACCACTCCGGGCGCGCCCTGCTCATCCTCGGCCTCGGCGTCTACCCCAACCTGGGCGTGATCGACGCCTACGCCACCCTGCGCACCGGGGACACCCTGCACGCCGTCCGCTCCTCCGACGCCCTGGGGGAGGACCGGATGCGGCTCGCCGTCGGTCCGCTGCGCATCGAGGTCCCGCGCCCGCTGAAGGAGCTGCGCCTGATCTGTGAGGACGAGGGGCTGTCGTACGACCTGACCTGGACGGCCGCCTTCCCCGCCCTCTGGGAGCCGCACCATCTGCAGCGCCGGGGTGACCGGCTCACCCTGGAGGGCCGCCGTTTCGTCCAGGCGGGTACCGCTCAGGGCGTGATCCGGGCCGGTGCGGAGGAGTTCCGGGTCACCGCCGACGACTGGACCGGCACCCGGGACCGCAGCTGGGGGGTGCGGCCAGTGCCCGGCGAGGACGGCGGGCGGCTCGCCGCCGACCACCCCACCGAGGGCTTCCACTGGATCTGGTGCCCGGTCCGCTTCGAGGACCGCTTCCTGATGGTCATCACCCAGGAGGACGCCGACGGCTACCGCTCCCTGAACGACGCGACCCTCGTCCGGCCCGGCCACCGCGACCGCCAACTGGGCTGGCCGCAGGCCGAGATCACCTACCGCCCCGGCACCCGCCATCCACAACGGGCGGTCATCCGGCTCGGCGACGCGCGGGGACCGCGGAAGCTGGACGCCGAGATCCTGGCCTCCTCGCCGCTCGCGCTCGGCGCGGGCTATCCGCCGGCGGACGACTGGCAGCACGGGACCTGGCGGGGCCCCGGCTGGACCGACCGCCGTACATACGACATGACCCTGCCCCACCCCCTGGCCGCCTACGGCGTCACCGACCACGCGGCACGCTTCCGGCTCGACGGGCGCACCGGTTACGGCATCTTCGAGCACGGCTCGTTCGGCCGGCACGACCCGAGCGGCTTCACCGGCTTCGACTCGGTCGCGTCCTGAGGGAGGAACCCGCCATGGCCACGGCACCGCGTCCGCGCACCACGACCCGCGACCCCGAGGACCTCGCCCGGCGCCTCACCGCCTGGCTCGACACCCGGCTGCCCGGTGCCAAGGCCACCGGCGTCACCGTCCCGGCCTCCAACGGCATGTCGAGCGAGACCCTGCTGTTCGCCATCGAACACCCCGAAGTGCCCTGCTCCGCCTGTGCGTTGAGGTTGGCGGCGGACCCGCAGGCGTACACCGTCTTCCCCGAGTACGACATGGGCCGCCAGTACCGCACCCTGCGCCTGGTGGCACAGCGCACGGACGTGCCCGTACCCCGTGTGCTGTGGCTGGAGGAGGATCCGGCTCCGCTCGGGGCGCCGTTCTTCGTCATGGAGCGGGTCGCCGGGCGCGTGCCCCCGGACGTCATGCCGTACACCTACGAGGGCAGTTGGCTGCAACGCGCGAGCGACGCCGAACGCGAGCACCTGGAGGCCGCGACCGTCGGCCTGCTGGCCCGCCTGCACGACCAGGTTCCCCTCGCGGAGGCCCGGTTCCTCACTTCGCCCGATGCGGGGGACGCGCTGCGCCGGCACGTGACGGCCCAACGCGCCTACTACTCCTGGGTGACCGACGGCCTGCCCCGCTCGCCCCTCATCGAGTCCGCCTTCGACCGGCTGGAGGAGCTGTGGCCGCGCGAGCCCGGCGAACCCGTCCTCACCTGGGGTGACGCACGCATCGGGAACATCGTCTACGACGGCTTCGATCCCGTCGCCGTCCTGGACTGGGAGATGGCGGCGCTCGCCCCGCGCGAGGTCGACCTCGGCTGGACCATCTATCTGCACCGTTTCTTCCACGACCTCTCGGTCGCCTCCGGGCAGCGCGGACTGCCGGACCTCCTGCGCCGCGACCGCGTCGAGGCCCGCTACGCACGCCTGACCGGGAACACCCCGCAGGACATGGACTTCCACACCCTCTACGCCGCGCTGCGGCACGCGATCGTCATGCTGCGCATCGCCTACCGTCAGGCGTACTTCGGGGAGATCGCCGTACCGGCGGACCCGGACACGCTGATCCTGCACCACGGCAGCCTGCGCGCCATGGTGCAGGGCACCTACTGGATGCGGTGAGGGAGGCTCAGGCGGCCTGGCGGCGCATCGCCGGCACGCGCATCGGGCGCGAGCCCGGGCCGCCGACGTGCGAGAACGGCTGCGTCCGCCAGTTCAGGCCGCGGGGGAGCGTCAGCAGGAGGGCGGTGTCCTGCTCCTGCGGCTCGACAGACTCGTCCGCGGGGCGGGCCTCGGCCGCCTTGCGGCCCGTACCCGCGCAGACCGTGAGGCCGAACGGGTTCCACGGCGAGGCGCACAGCGCGTGCTCCGGCAGGACCTGCTCGTCCGCCAGCAGCGCGATCGGCTGGGCGCAGTCCGGGCAGATCACCCGGTACATCTCGAAGGTGTCGTAGGCGTCCGGTTCGTCGTCGAAGACGTCGGGTTCGACGCCCTCCGGTCCGGGCTCGACGGCCGGCTGCTGCCGCTTGGACGCGGATCGACCAGGGCGATGGACACTCTGCATGGGATTCTCCCCCTAAGGCTGGGCCGTGACGGCGCTGCGGCCTCGACCACAGCAAGCACTTCCCGTCCGCCCTCGGCGGTAATCACGAGAACATCACGGAGCCCGTTCGGGGTGTGTGTCGTTCGTCACATGCCGCGTGCAGGTGCGGAGATCAAGCGCACTGTAGGTTTTGGCGCCATGGAGGAGCTGGACCGACAGATCGTGCAGCTGCTCGTCAAGGACGGGCGGATGAGCTACACAGACCTGGGCAAGGCCACGGGCCTGTCCACGTCGGCCGTGCACCAGCGGGTGCGCCGGCTGGAACAGCGTGGCGTCATCCGCGGCTATGCCGCGGTGGTCGACCCCGAGGCCGTCGGGCTGCCGCTCACCGCGTTCATCTCCGTGAAGCCGTTCGACCCCAGCGCCCCCGACGACATCGCGGACCGCCTCGCCGACGTCCCCGAGATCGAGGCCTGCCACAGCGTCGCCGGCGACGAGAACTACATCCTCAAGGTGCGGGTGGCCACTCCCCACGAACTGGAGGAACTGCTGGCCCGACTGCGATCACTGGCGGGCGTCTCCACCCGCACGACGGTCGTGCTGTCCACGCCGTACGAGGCCCGGCCACCGAGGATCTGAGACGGCGGCCGGCAGGCCACCGCCGCGGGCGGTCGTTCCGCAGGGCCGTGCCGGGCGCGATTTCGGCCCGCCCGGGTGCGGCCTCCCCCCGGCGGCAGGAGAAACTGTCCGCTATGAGTGAGCGCGCCGCCGAGCCCCCCAAGACCGTCCTCCTCCGCCGAGGAGAGGTGCACAGCCCTGCGGACCCGTTCGCCACGGCGATGGTGGTGGAGCGGGGCCACGTCGCCTGGGTCGGCTCCGAGGGCGCCGCCGACGCCTTCGCCGACGGTGTGGACGAGGTGGTCGACCTCGACGGCGCCCTCGTCACCCCCGCCTTCACCGACGCCCATGTGCACACCACCGCCACGGGCCTCGCCCTGACCGGACTCGACCTGTCCGACGCGCCCTCCCTGGAGGCGGCCCTCGCCCTGGTCCGCGACTTCGCCGCCGCCCGCCCGGACGACCGCGTCCTGCTGGGCCACGGCTGGGACGCCGCCCGCTGGCCCGGCGGCCGCCCGCCCACGCGCGCCGAACTCGACGAGGCGACCGGCGGCCGTCCGCTCTACCTGTCCCGCATCGACGTGCACTCGGCGGTCGTCAGCACCGCCCTGCTGGATCTGATCCCCGGCGACGTTCCCCGCGAGGACGCCCCGCTCACCCGCGACGCCCATCACGTCGTACGCGAGGCCGCGCTCGCCGCGATCACCCCGGCCCAGCGAGCCGAGGCCCAGCGCTCCGCCCTCGCCCGCGCGGCCTCTCTCGGCATCGGCTCGGTGCACGAGTGCGGCGGGCCGCAGATCTCCTCCGAGGACGACTTCACCGGCCTGCTGAAGCTCGCCGCCGAGGTGCCCGGCCCCCGGGTCGTCGGCTACTGGGCGGAGCAGAACGTCGAGCGGGTCCGCGACCTGGGGGCCGCCGGCGCCGCGGGCGACCTGTTCGCCGACGGCGCCCTCGGCTCGCACACCGCCTGTCTGCACGAGCCGTACGCCGACGCCGACCACGCCGGGACCGCCTACCTGGACGCCGAGGCCGTCGCGGCCCATGTCGCCGCCTGCACCGAGGCGGGCCTGCAGGCCGGCTTCCACGCCATCGGCGACGCCGCCGTGAGCGCCGTGGTGGAGGGCGTGCGAGCCGCCGCGGAGAACCTCGGCCTCGCCCGGATCCGCGCCGCCCGCCATCGCGTCGAGCACGCCGAGATGCTCACCCCGCAGACCGTCGCCGGCTTCGCCGAGCTGGGCCTGATCGCCTCGGTCCAGCCCGCCTTCGACGCGCTGTGGGGCGGCGAGGACGGCATGTACGTGCGGCGCCTCGGCGCCGGACGGGCCCGCACCCTCAACCCCTTCGCGGCCCTGCTGCGGGCCGGCGTGCCCCTTGCCTTCGGCTCGGACAGCCCGGTCACCCCGCTCGACCCGTGGGGCACCGTCCGCGCCGCCGCGTTCCACCACACGCCCGAGCACCGGGTCTCCGTCCGGGCCGCGTTCACGGCGCACACGCGCGGCGGCTGGCGGGCCGTGGGCCGGGACGACGCGGGCGTCCTGGTGCCGGGCGCGCCCGCCGACTACGCGGTCTGGCGCACCGACGAGCTGATCGTCCAGGCCCCCGACGACCGTGTGGCCCGCTGGTCGACCGACCCCCGCTCCGGCACGCCCGGCCTGCCCGACCTCACCCCGGGCCGCGACCTGCCCATCTGTGTGCGCACCGTGGTGGGCGGACGGACGGTGTTCGTACGGCCGGGCGAGTGATCTACGGGGGTGGCGCGGCGGAGCGGGGGCGCCGCCGCCCCGCCGCCCCACCTGCGCATCCTCTGCGGCGGTCGGCCCATCCGGAGTGTCTTTGCAGGTCAGACGGCTGTTGACAGTCGACGGCCGAGGGCCGGTAGGTTCGTCCGAGTCCACCACCGGACGCCCGACCGGGGCGTTCACGAAACTCGTCGCAGCGCCGCTGGGTCAGGGACGGTGTGCCGCACCGGGCATCGTCGCTGGGAGCCAGGCTCAGCGCCCGCGCCGCCGAGGGAACGTTCCGGCCCGGCAAGGTGTGACCCGGGTGGGGCCCGTGCGCTCAGTAGACAACGGCTTTCGGTCGATCCGCAGCCAGCGGGTCCCAGGTCGGCCCGAAGGGCGCCGGGCCCCCATCCGCCGTGGCGGGAAGTCACCGGCGGCGTGGCTCGAAGGTGCCCAAAGCAGCATTCTTACCCCACTCTTGTGGAATCGACACTGCCGTACGTACAAGTCGGCACGTCTTAGCAGCCGGTGACCACTATGGTGGATCCTTGCGTACAACCAGAAGGGGCAGCAGTGAACGACGGCGACGGGACCCTCGCGGCCAAGGCCCAGGGGAGGCAGTTCGGTCCGCTCGGCACGGCCTTGGTGATCATTCCGACCTACAACGAGGCGGAGAACATCAAGACCATCGTCGGCCGGGTACGCAAGGCCGTCCCCGAGGCGCACGTACTGATCGCGGACGACAACAGCCCCGACGGCACCGGCAAGCTCGCCGACGAGCTGGCCGCCGAGGACGGCAACGTCCAGGTGATGCACCGCAAGGGCAAGGAGGGCCTCGGCGCCGCGTATCTCGCGGGCTTCCGCTGGGGACTGGAGAACGGCTACGGCGTCCTGGTCGAGATGGACGCCGACGGCTCCCACCAGCCCGAGGAACTGCCCCGGCTGCTCACCGCCCTCAAGGGCGCCGACCTGGTGCTCGGCTCCCGCTGGGTGCCCGGCGGCCGGGTGGTGAACTGGCCCAAGTCCCGCGAGTTCATCTCCCGTGGCGGCAGCCTCTACTCCCGGCTCGCCCTCGACCTGCCGCTGCGCGACATCACCGGCGGCTACCGCGCGTTCCGCCGCGAGACCCTGCAGGGCCTGGGCCTGCAGGAGGTCGCCTCGCAGGGCTACTGCTTCCAGGTCGACCTGGCCCGCCGCGCGGTCAAGGCCGGCTACCACGTGGTCGAGGTCCCGATCACCTTCGTCGAGCGCGAACTCGGCGACTCCAAGATGAGCAAGGACATCCTGATCGAGGCGCTGTGGCGGGTCACCGCCTGGGGTGCGAAGGACCGGGTCGCCAAGCTCACCGGCAAGAACAAGCGGACCGCCTAGGCTCCCGTCGGCTCCGGGTCTTCCGCCCGCTTTCCGGCCGATCATCCCCTTATCCCGCGCTGAGGCGCCGCCAGGCACACTGGGGGCATGACGACTGGCGCTCCGACCTCTCCGTACACCACCACCCGGCCCCGGCGCTCCCGGCTGCGCAGGTATCTGCCGCTCGGGGTCGCCGCCTGGCTGGTGCTGGAGATCTGGCTGCTGACCGTGGTCGCGGGCGCGGCCGGCGGGCTTGCCGTGTTCCTGCTGCTCGTCGCGGGCTTCGTGGCCGGCTCCGTGGTCATCAAGCGGGCGGGCCGCCGCGCCTTCCAGAGTCTCAACGAGGCTCTGCAGCGCGGTGGTTCGCCGGAGCGCGGCGGTGGCAACGGCCTGATGATGCTCGGCGGCCTCCTGCTGATGATCCCGGGCCTGGTCTCCGATGTGGCCGGCCTGCTCCTGCTGCTGCCGCCGGTGCAGAAGGCCGTCAGCCGGTACGCCGAGAACGCTCTGGACAAGACGCTGCGCACGGCCGCCCCGGGCGGTTTCGGTGACGCCTTCCAGCAGGCCCGCATCCACCGCCCCGACGGCAAGGTGGTGCAGGGCGAGGTCATCAGGGAGGACCGGCCCGAGCCGGGAGAGCAGTGGCCGCCGCTGTCGCGCTGAGCCGGCTGGCGGACAGACGAAAACCGCGGGCGCCGTACGATTCGTACGGCGCCCGCGGTTTCGGTATGCGCTGTATCTCCGCCCAGCCCGAAGGGACTAGGCCGACTTACGGCTGTCCCGGGGGTGAACCGCGATGTTCATCGCCCCCGAGCGCAGAACCGCCAGGCGCTCCTCGAGGACCTCTTCGAGCTCCTCGCGGGTGCGCCGCTCCATCAGCATGTCCCAGTGGGTACGCGCGGGCTTGGCCTTCTTCTCCTCAGGGCCGTCGCCGTCGACGAGGAGTGCCTGGGCCCCGCAGACCTTGCACTCCCACTCCGGCGGGATCTCCGCCTCGACCGAGAAGGGCATCTCGAAGCGGTGCCCCTTCTCACATGCGTACTCCACGGCCTGGCGCGGGGCCAGGTCGATACCGCGGTCCGTCTCGTAGCTGGTCACCACGAGGCGCGTACCGCGAAGAGCTCGCTCACTCATGAATCGTGCCTCCCGGGCTTGTCGCCCACAGGACAGGTGTCGCTGTCGTCGTCATCCGGTCAACGTCCGGTCGGCGGTAAAGATTCCCGTTCCGTGTCCCGTTCCGGGTCATGCGTCGCCGTCGTAGCCGCCCCTTGTTGTACCCACCAGCGCCCGGTTTGTCACATCTGCAAGCAGATGTCACCCAGCGTTTCGGCATCTTTGACGCGCAGTAACGGTACGCCCGGCAGGCCAAAGGCGTACACTACCGCCCTTTTGTGTTGAGCGCTAAATCGAGGCTAAATCTTCTCGGGAACCGGGTTGCCCGCCTCGCCGATGGCCCGGCGCACCGGCACGCGCGCCAGCAGGGCGAATCCGATGACGAAGAAGGCCACCAGCGAGACGATCGCGGACCGATAACTTCCGGTCAGCTGGTAGGTCAGGCCGAACAGCAGCGGCCCGAGCCAGCTCATCCCGCGGTCGCTCACCTCGTACGCCGCGAAGTACTCGGCCTCCTTGCCGGGCGGCACGAGATGCGAGAACAGCGACCGGGACAGCGCCTGGCTGCCGCCGAGGACCAGCCCGATCCCGGCGGCCAGCACGAAGAAGAACACCGGGGCCCCGGCGGGCAGGAAGTAACCGGCCGCCAGCGTGACCGTCCAGGCCACCAGCGAGCCCAGGATCGTCCGCTGGGCGCCGTACGTCCGTGCCAGCCGCCCCATCGCCAGCGCCCCGGCCACGGCCAGCACCTGCACCAGCAGCACGGCGACGATGAGTGTCGACTGGCCCAGTCCCAGCTCCTGCGAGCCGTAGACGGAGGCCTGGGAGATCACCGTCTGGATGCCGTCGTTGTAGACGAGGTACGCCAGCAGGAAGGCGAGCGTCAGCGGATGCCGGCGCATGTCCCGGACCGTCGCCGCCAGCTGCCTGAGCCCGGGCGCCGTGGTGTGCTCCGCACGACGCGCGTGCCGCCGGTCGCGCAGCCTGCGCAGCGGCACGAGCGTGAAGCCGCCCCACCACAGGCCCGCCGAGGCCAGGCACACGCGGACGGCGGCCGTCTCGCTCAGGCCGAAGGAGTCGTGCGCCGAGTACAGGACCAGGTTGGCGACGAGGACCGTGGAGCCCGCCGCGTACCCGAAGGCCCAGCCGCGCGAGGAGACCGCGTCGCGCTGCGCGGGCGGGGCGATCTGCGGCAGGTAGGAGTTGTAGAGCATCATCCCGACGGACTGCGCCGCGTTGGCCACCACCAGCAGCACCCCGCCGAGCAGATACCGGTCGCCGTCCAGGAAGAACATGCCCGTGGTCGCCGCGGCCCCGGTGTACGCCGCCGCGGCCAGCAGCGGCTTCTTCCGGCCGGTGCGGTCTGCCGCGCTGCCCACGAGCGGCATCACCACGACCGCCAGGATCACCGACAGGGACACCGAGTAGGCGAAGAACGAGCCCGCCCGGACCGGGACGCCGAGCGGATGCACATAGCCGTCGGCGTCCGCGGCCCGCTCGGCGACCGCGGTGAGGTAGGGCCCGAGGAAGACCGTCACCACACTCGTCGAATAGACCGAGCAGGCCCAGTCGTAGAAGTACCAGCCGCGCTGCTCGCGCCGCAGCGCGGCGGAGTCGTCCGCCGTCTGCGCCCGCACGGTGTCGGTTCCCACCCGTGCCCTCGCTTCCCCGCTTGAACTGCGAAGGCTCAGGTCCCGGCGCCGGGTGGTCAGACCCAGACGCCGCGGTCCTCCATGACCTTGCGCAACGTGTCGATGTGATCGGTCATGATGCCATCGACGCCCAGGTCCAGGAGCCGGTGCATGCGCTGCGGTTCGTTGACCGTCCACACGTGCACCTGCAGCCCGCGCGCGTGGGCGGCGCGGACGAAGCGGTGGTCGACCACCGGGACGCCCGACTGGGCCTCGGGCACCTGCGCGGCGACGGCGGACCGGCGCACGGCGGCCGGCAGGCCCCACGAGCGCAGCCGCAGGTTCAGCACCCCGCGCGTGCCGAACGAGGTGGCCAGCCGCGGTCCCGCCAGCCGCTGGGCGCGCAGCACCCGGGCCTCGGAGAACGAGCCCACACAGACCCGCTCCCAGGCGTCCGTACGCTCGATCAGCTCCAGCAGGGGGCGCAGGGCGGGTGCCGCCTTGACGTCGACGTTCCAGCGGACCTCGGGGAAGGTCTCCAGCAACTCCTCGAACAACGGCACTGGTTCCCGGCCGCCCACGCGCGCCTGCCGTACGTCCTCCCACGGCAGGTCGGCGATGCGGCCCGCGCCGTCGGTGACCCGGTCCAGCGTGGAGTCGTGGAAGGCGACGAGCCGGCCGTCGGCCGTGGCGTGCACGTCGGTCTCGATGTAGCGGTAGCCCAGCTCCACCGCGCGCCGGAACTGCGCCACGGTGTTCTCCAGCCCGTCGGCGGCCCCGCCCCGGTGGGCGAAGGCGATCGGGCCCGGGTGGTCGAGGTAGGCGTGGCGTATCGGCGGTGTCGTGAGGGTCACGGCCGCAGTATGACCTGCTTCGGTGTCGCGGCGGCAACCACCGTGCTGCCGCCCGATACCCCGGGGACGGCGAACACCCGCAGGAACAGCTGCGCCAGCGGTCCGATGGACACGGCGTACAGCACGGTGCCGACCCCGATGGTGCCGCCCAGCAGGAACCCGGTGACCACGACCGCCACCTCGATCCCCGTCCGGATCAGCCGGATCGAGCGCCCGGTGCGCTGGTGCAGACCCGTCATCAGCCCGTCACGCGGGCCGGGTCCGAAGCGCGCCGAGATGTACAGGCCGGTCGCCACGCCGTTGAGTACGATCCCCGTCAGCAGGAGCGGCACGCGTGTGACCAGGGAGTGCGCGTCAGGGACGAGCGAGAGGGTGCCGTCCATGGCGAGGCCGACGGCGAAGACGTTGGAGACCGTACCGAGCCCCGGGCGCTGCCGCAGCGGGATCCACAGCAGCAGCACCGCCGCTCCCACGATGATCGACACCACCCCGATGGTCAGCCCGGTCAGCTTCGCGAGGCCCTGGTGCAGTACGCCCCAGGGTTCCATGCCCAGGCCCGCCCGGAGGAGCAGCGCGGCACTCGCGCCATAGAGCGCGAGCCCGGCGTACAGCTGGGTCAACCGTCGTCCGAGACGGCGCCGAGTGGACATGAGATACCCCCTGGGTGGTAGCGGTGGCCTGACGCATGACACTCTGTGGCTTGGGAAGAATCGCCATCCATGGCCAATTCGGGGAAGGTGGACTGATCTTCATGGCGCAGTGGACCTCGGCCATGGGGGCCGCGCAGCTCGCCCGGCTCCTCAACTCCCAGCAGGAGCGTCCGGCGGGTCCCGGCACCCGCCGTCCGCCCGCCTACCGTGCCCTCGCCGACGGCGTCCGGCTGCTGGTGCTCGAAGGGCGCGTGCCCGTGGCCGCCCGCCTCCCCGCGGAACGGGAGCTCGCCCTCGCCCTGTCCGTGAGCCGTACGACGGTCGCCGCCGCCTACGAGGCGCTGCGCACCGAGGGCTTCCTGGAGTCCCGGCGGGGCGCCGGCAGCTGGACGGCCGTGCCGGCGGGCAACCCGCTGCCCGCCCGCGGCCTGGAACCCCTGCCCCCCGAGGCCCTGGGCTCGATGATCGACCTCGGCTGCGCCTCGCTTCCGGCGCCGGAACCGTGGCTCACCCGCGCCGTGCAGGGCGCCCTGGAGGAACTGCCGCCGTACGCCCACACGCACGGCGACTATCCGGCCGGACTGTCCGCCCTGCGCGCGATGATCGCCGAGCGGTACACCGCGTGCGGGATCTCCACCATGCCCGAGCAGATCATGGTGACGACCGGCGCGATGGGCGCCATCGACGCGATCTGCCACCTCTTCGCGGGCCGCGGTGAACGCATCGCGGTCGAGTCCCCGTCCTACGCCAACATCCTGCAGCTGATGCGGGAGGCCGGCGCCCGTCTCGTCCCCGTCGCCATGGCCGAGGGGCTGTCCGGCTGGGACGTGGACCGCTGGCGCCAGGTCCTGCGCGAGGCCGCGCCCCGGCTCGCCTATGTCGTCGCCGACTTCCACAACCCCACGGGGGCGCTCGCCGACGAGGACCAGCGCCGCCGTCTGGTGGACGCGGCGCGTTCGGCCGGTACGGTGCTCGTCGCCGACGAGACGATGACCGAGCTGTGGCTGGACGAGGAGTTCGCGGGCGGCGGGATGCCGCGCCGGGTCTGCGCCTTCGACCCCGCGGGCTCGACCGTCATCACGGTCGGCTCGGCCAGCAAGGCCTTCTGGGCGGGGATGCGCATCGGCTGGGTGCGGGCGGCTCCGGACGTCATCCGCAGCCTGGTCGCCGCGCGGGCCTACGCCGACCTGGGCACGCCTGTGCTCGAACAGCTCGCGGTCAACTGGCTGTTCAGCACTGGGGGTTGGGAACAGGCGGTGGAGCTGCGCCGGGCCCAGGCCCTGGAGAACCGGGACGCGCTGGTGACGGCGCTGCGCCGGGAACTGCCGGAGTGGGAGTTCAACGTGCCCAAGGGCGGTCTGACCCTGTGGGTCCGCGCCGGCGGCCTGTCGGGCTCCCGGCTCGCCGAAGCGGGTGAGCGGACCGGGGTCCGCGTTCCTTCCGGCCCCCGCTTCGGCGTGGACGGCGCCTTCGAGGGCTACGTGCGTCTGCCGTTCACCGTCGGGGGAGCGGTGGCGGAGGAGGCGGCGGTCCGCTTGGCCGCGGCGGCCCGGTTGGTGGAGAACGGCGGTACGGGGGGTGCGGAGGCTCCGCGCACGTTCGTCGCCTGACGCCTCACAGCTCCGGGCCGGTGTGGTCGGGCGGCTGCGGGTCGGTGGTGACTGATCGTGCGGTTCCCCGCGCCCGGGGGACGGCATGAACCCGAACGGCGCTACCCGGCTGCTTCCGCAGTCACCGCCGGCTTCGTGAGATCCGCCGGCTCGGACCCCACGGCGGTGGCCCGCGCGGGCAGCAACTCCAGCACCGCCTGGCGGTCGGCGTCGCTGGTGGCGTCGTCGTACGGATCCGGCGTACGCGGCACCTGAAGCCGATGCACCGGCCCCACCCCCAGCCGCGCGTACCCCCGGCCCGGCGGCACATGCCCCATCGGCGTGGTGTGCGGCGGAGCTCCCAGGACGGATTCCACCTGCCGGGGCGCCGCAGGCCCGAGCACGACACGCGCGCGCGTGTGCTGCCGTACCGCGCTGCTCAACGCCTCCGCGCTGTCGAACTGTTCGGCCACGACGACGGTCACGTTCGCCGCCCGGCCGTGCCGCAACGGTACCTGGAGCAGCGTCTGCGGGTCCTTGTGCCCGTCCGCCCCGGCCAGGTGGGTGAAGACCGACGGGCGGTCCAGCATGATCCACAGCGGGCGCCGGGCGTCGGCCGGCGGCGGGTCGCCCGCCTGCCGGGCCAGGTTGACGGCGATGAGCCGCCGCTCGGTCTCCTGCGCGGCCCACTCCAGGCTCGCCAGCGCCCCGGGCAGCGCGCACTCCACCGCCAGGACACCGTCCCGGCCGGTCAGACACGCGTACTCGCCGGTGCCGCCGCCGTCGACGATCAGGACGTCCCCGTACTGGAGGGCCTGCAGGGCGATCGAGCGCAGCAGGGTCGAGGTGCCGCTGCCGGGGTGGCCCATGGCCAGCAGATGCGGCTCGGTGGAGCGCACGCCGGTGCGCCAGACGACCGGCGGGACGTCGATCTCCTCCTCTCCGTAGGAGAGGGGAAGCGTGCGCTGGACCTCGCTCGGGTCGGTGAAGCCGAGGACGGTCTCGCCCGGCGCGGTGACGAAGTGCTGGGCCGGGATGTCGGCGGGCAGCGGGGGCAGGACGGTGAGGGTGAGCTGGTTGCCCTCCTCGTCCCACGTGAAGTGGTATTCCCGGCCCCGCCCGGCCTTCGCGGTGAGCAGCTGCTCGATCCGCGCGCGGGCGTCGTGCTCGCCGTCCGGGAAGTAGGCGGGGTAGCGGATCACGAGATGACCGACGCGCCCGGTGTCGTCGAACTCGTGGGCGGGGAACGCCTTACCCCACTCCCCGCCGTGCGCGTACAGCGGCGCCGGGTCCTCGGGGCTGGAGAAGTACGGCACCAGAGCCTCGTACAGGGACTGGAGCCGTTCGGCCTGGGACTCGTCGGGCCCTTCGGGGGCCGTCGGGGTGCGGTCCCGGCCCTGCCAGGCCGCCGCCGACGTCAGGGTGATCGCGGCGAGCAGGGGCCCGTACGGCGCCAGCACCACGACCAGGACGACGGAGGCCACCAGGAACAGCAGTGGCCCGCGTTTGTCCTTCGGGGTGTCCGTCCATCTGCGCCGCCCGGCCGAGGCCAGCCGGCGCAGCCCGCGTGTGACGGTGATCAGGGGGTGGAGGACGTCGGTGGCGCTGTCGGCCGCCGTCCGGGCCAGCTCCCGGCTCCGGGCGAGCTGCATCCGGGCGATCTGGGCGCTGTCCTTGCTCAGGATGCGGGGGAGAGGGCGCCGGGCCACTGCTGACTCCTGGTCGTGCGTGCGGGTGGGGCGGGCGGGATCAGAACTTGAGGCCGCCCAGGAGGCTGGCCAGGCTCTCGCCGCCGGCCTTGATGCTCGGGGCGATGGCCGTGCTCGACAGGTAGAAGCCGAACAGAGCCGAGACGGTGGCGTGCGAGCCCTTCAGTCCGTCCTTGCGGAAGAAGAGGAACACGACGACGCCGAGCAGGAACACGCCGGACAGGGAGAGGATCATTTCGGGCCTCCTGGTGTCGAAGGTGGGGGACAGTCACCATGAGTTCTTCCAGGATCACAGGATGTATCCATACGATTAAAGGTGCAACTGGGTGAAATCCTGCTCATTTCGCCCACCCGGTGGAGTCGCCCTGACCCGGTTGACCAGGCCTGTTGCCTCCGGTGGGGTCTGTTGCTGATCTTTACCTCCGGCACATCGGGTCATGTGCCGCGAGAGCCAGTACGCTGGCGATTCACTCGTACGGCCGTGTTCCGCTCGCTGCCGTACGCTCCCTGCAGTCCAGAAGCTTTTGAGGAGAGGCGGTCCCGCCGATGAGTGAAGCCCCCGACCCCGAGGTCGTGGAGCTGGCGACCAAGATCTTCGATCTGGCCCGGCAGGGGCAGACCGAGGCGCTCGTGGCGTACGTCGACGCCGGCGTTCCGGCCAACCTCACCAACGACCGCGGCGACTCCCTGGTGATGCTCGCCGCCTACCACGGCCACGCCGACGCGGTCCGCGCCCTGCTCGCCCGGGGCGGCGCGGCGGACCAGGTCAACGACCGAGGCCAGACCCCGCTCGCGGGTGCTGTCTTCAAGGGCGAGACCGAAGTGATCAAGGCTCTTCTGGAGGGCGGAGCCGACCCGGCGGCGGGGACGCCGTCGGCCGTCGACACCGCCCGGATGTTCAGCAAGACGGAACTCCTGGAGCTGTTCGGCGCGCACTGACGCGCATGTCCTGACCAGGTACGACACAGAAAACGGGGGAGGCGGTACAGGGCCGCCGGAAATACGGTCGCGGCAGCACAAACCGCCGGGTCATCATGACGACGTGATTCACGGACGCGATGGCTGGGCAGGTGTTGCCGCACCGCGCGGGCCGTGATGCGGTCCGCATGGGCCACAGACGAGAGGCAGAGAGAAATGGTCTTCAGCAAGCAAGAGACGGCGGGCGCTCCGACGTTGTGTCACGCGGCCAGGTAATGCGTGTTCCCCGGTTGCGTCGACGCTTGATGTGAGGCTGTTTCCCATGTTCGATCCGGTCATAGCGCCCAGCGGTACGCTGCTCGGCCTGCTCCAGCGGGGCCGCGGCGACGGCACGCTGCACGCGCTCACCGCCCCGCGCGCCGAAGCGCTCGCGGCCCTGAACCAGTGTGTGCTGCGCGATCCACGCCACGACTGGCAGGTGGAGAACCGCTCCCTCTACTACGCCCGGCTCTACCTCGACCTGAACGGCGAGCTGGATGCCATCGAGGCGCACCTCTTCGATCCCGAGGACGTCCTCGACACCGACGAGTCCCGAACCGGCCTCGCCCTGGCGGTCCTCGGGCACCTGGCTTCCTACGGCAGGCACGACGCGCTCCGGCTGTTGCGCCGGTACGCCGCCCACGGCTCGAACTGGGCCTGGGCGCTGGACGAGCTGGCCCTCAGGGACGACGACGCCGGCCTGCGCGCCCTCGCCGCGCCCGTCCTGGCCCGCTTCGCCACCGATCCCGAGGGCGAGGCCGAGCTGGCCGCCGCCGTACGCGACGCCTTCGAGCCGAGGCCCTGGCGGCTGTGGGCGGAGGATCCGCGCGAATCGATCGCCACGCGCGTGCGTGAGGCGCACGAGACCGGCTGCTTCGACCGCTGGCAGCGCCAGCTGCGGCCCACCGGTCCCCGCCCCGGCTGGAGCGTGCGCGCCGTCTTCGAGTGGGCCCAGCAGGGCATCGAGCGCGGTGCGGCTCTCCATGTGCCGGCCGCCCGCTGCCTGGTGGCCGTGGCCGGCCCCGAGGACCGGCCGGAGATCGTCCAGGCCGCCCGGAACGGCGTCGACGGGGCCCGCTGCACCGCGCTGCGCTACCTCGCCGACGGCCACGACCCCGAGGCGCTCGACCTGATCGAGGTCGCGGTCGCCGACGGCTCGAGCGTCGTCGTGGAGGCCGCCGCCGACGCCTTCGAACGGATGCGCAGCGTCGCCGCCGTCGACCGCGCGCGCCGCTGGGCCCAGCGCCCCGACGTGCTCGGGGCCGCCGCCGGGCGCATGCTCGCCTGTCGTGGCGGCGTCCAGGACCGCGACCTCGTCCTCGGCGCCCTCCGTGAGGCCGTACGCGGTGAGGGCCCCGACGCACCGACCCTGTGGACCCTCGTCGACGGTGCCGGACGACTCGGCATCGCCTGCGCGGCCCCCGTCCTGCGTCATGTCTACCGCGAGACGGCGTCCTCCCATCTCCGCGGCCGGGCCGCCCGCGCCCTGGCCGCCACCGACCCCTCCTTCGCCACCGGGTTCGCCGTCGAATGCCTGTGGGACTGCGAGGAGACCACCCGCGAACTCGCCGCCCGGCACGCCGAGACCGGTGACGCCCGAGTCGTGGAGCGCCTGCGCCGCCTGGCCGCCGACCCGGCCGAGGAGGCGGAGGTACAGACGGCGGTGCGCAGCCGCTTCGGCCCCGACGCCGCCCTCGGCTGACCCCCGCGCACGTACCCGGCCCGGGCGGACGACCGCCCACCGGGTGAACACCCGGTGTCCCGCGGGTCAGGCGGTCATGACGGCCGTCTGACCTGCTCGGGTGTGCAGCTCAACGCTCATGGGACGTTCCCCGGGCGGAAAGATCGAAGTCGACGCGGCCACGTCCGGCGCGGCGACAACACCCGTATGCGTGTCGTCATCGTGACCGAATCCTTTCCCCCCGATGTGAACGGCGTGGCCCACTGCGCGCTCCAGACCGCCCGGCACCTCGTAGATCGCGGTCACCATCCGCTCGTCGTCGCTCCCGCTCCCGCTCCCGCACCGGGCGGCGGACCGGACACGGACGCCCCGTGCCCGGTCGTCCGGACCCCCTCCCTCCCGCTCCCCGGCTACCCCCAGGTCCGTGTCGCCCTGCCCAGCCGGCGGCTCGCCGCGGCGCTCGTCGAGCACCGCGCCGACCTGGTGCATCTCGCCAGCCCCTTCGTCCTCGGCGTGCGCGGCATGGCCGCCGCCGCCCGGCTCGGCATCCCCGCCGTCGCCGTCTACCAGACCGACCTGGCCGGTTACGCCCGTACCTACATGGGCGCCGGCGAGGCGGCCGCCTGGCGGCGGATCCGCTCCGTGCACGCCGCCGCCGACCGCACCCTGGCCCCCTCCAGCGCCGCCCTCGGCGACCTGGAGGCGCACGGGGTGCCCCGGGTCCGGCTGTGGCCGCGCGGCGTGGACACCGTACGTTTCCGGCCAGAGCACCGTGACGAGGCGCTGCGCCGCGAACTCGCCCCGGACGGCGAGCTGATCGTCGGCTACGTCGGCCGGCTCGCCCCCGAAAAGCACGTCGAACTCCTCGCCGGTGCCTGCGGCCTGGAGGGCGTCAAGGTCGTGGTGGTCGGCGACGGTCCCAGCCACGCCCCCCTCGTCGAGGCCCTGCCCGGCGCCGTCTTCCTCGGCCGCCGCACCGGCCACGACCTCGCGCGGATCTTCGCCTCGCTGGACCTGTTCGTGCACACCGGCCCCTTCGAGACGTTCTGCCAGACCGTCCAGGAGGCCATGGCCAGCGGGGTGCCGGTCGTCGCACCCGCCGCCGGCGGCCCCCTGGACCTGGTCGTCCACGGCCGCACCGGACTCCTCGTCCCGCCGCGCGACGCCACCGCGGTGACGGACGGCGTCCGCGCACTGGCCGCCGACCCGGTGCGGCGGACCGCGTTCGGCGCCGCCGCACGCACCATGGTCGAGGGCCGCACCTGGGCCGCCGTCGGCGACCAGCTGATCGCCCACTACGACGACGTCCTCGCGGCACGCCGGACGGTGGTGGCGGCATGACCGGACAGTCCCTGCGCATCGTCCGGCTCGCCAACTTCGTCGCCCCGGCCTCGGGCGGCCTGCGCACCGCCCTGCGCGAACTGGGCAAGGGCTTTCGGGCGGCGGGCCACGAACCCGTGCTGATCGTGCCCGGCGAACGGCACACCGACCGCGACACCGAGCAGGGCCGGGTCATCACCCTGCCCGGCCCGCCGCTGCCCGGCACCGGCGGCTACCGCGTCCTCACCGACAGGCGGCGCGTGGCCGCCCTGCTGCAGGAGCTGGCCCCGGACCGCCTGGAGGTCTCCGACCGTACGACCCTGCGCTGGACCGGACGCTGGGCCCGCCGCGCCCGCGTGCCCGCCGTGATGGTCTCCCACGAGACCGCCGACGGCGTACTGCGCACCTGGGGTCTGTCCGAGAACCTCTCCCGCCGGGCGGCCGACGCCCTCAACACCCGTACCGCGCACGTCTACTCGCGGGTGGTGTGTACCACCGAGTTCGCCGAGCGCGAGTTCGTGCGCATCGGCGCGCGCAACGTCGTACGCGCCCCCTTGGGCGTCGACCTGATGGAACGCCACCCCGCGCTGCGCGACCCGGGCCTGCGCACCCTGCACGCGCGCGGGGGCGAGGCACTGCTGGTGATGTGTTCCCGGCTGTCGGTCGAGAAGCGCCCCGGCACCGCCCTGGACGCCCTGGAGACGCTGATACGACGCGGGCGGCGGGCGGTGCTCGTGGTGGCCGGGGACGGGCCGCTCAGGGCCCGGCTGGAGCAGCGCGCGCGGGAGCACGGGCTGCCGGTGACGTTCCTCGGGCACGTCGCGGACCGGGCCGCGCTCGGCGCCCTCCAGGCGACCTCGGACATCGCCCTCGCACCCGGGCCGGCCGAGACCTTCGGGCTCGCCGCCCTGGAGGCCATGGCGTGCGGCACGCCCGTCGTGGCGAGCGCGTCGTCCGCGCTGCCCGAGGTCATCGGGTCCGCGGGGGCGACCGCGGCCGACCGGGGCGAGGCGTTCGCGGACGCCGTGGAGCTGCTTCTGGACCGCGACGAGCACGCGCGGCGGGACGCGGCACGCGCGCGTGCGGAGTGCTTCGGCTGGGGCACGGCCGTGGAGGCGTTCCTGGCGGCGCACGACGCGGAGGTGCTCCGCCCCACCGGCGTCCGCCGCGGCATACCGGAGGGTGTGGCATGAGACCCGTCCGCTTCGTCGCCCTGGGGGACTCGCTTACCGAGGGCGTGGGCGACCCCGCCGGGGACGGCTGGCGGGGCTGGGCCGCGCTGCTGGCACCCTCCCTCGCCGAGACCCCCCACGCCGTGGCGTTCACCAACCTCGCCGTCAGCGGCGCACAGACCCGGGACGTGCTGGAACGGCAGACCCCGCCCGCCCGTGAAATCCGCCCCGACCTGGTGTCGGTGGTGATCGGCGTCAACGACACGCTGCGCCGCACCTTCGACATCCAGGCGGTGGCCGCCCACCTCGACGAGGTCTACGCGACCTTCACCCGCGAGGGCGCCACCGTCCTCACCGCCTGCCTGCCCGACCCCGGCGCGATGCTGGGCCTGCCGGGCGCCCTGGCCCGCCCGCTGGCCCGTCGGCAACGGGCCGTCAACACCGTCGTCCACGCGCTGTCCGAACGCTATGGGGCCGTCCACCTGCACGTCGCGGACGGCGCCTGGATCACTGACCGGGGCCTGTGGAGCGCGGACCGGCTGCACCCGGGCGAGCGCGGGCACCGGCAGCTCGCCGTGCGCTTCCACGCGCTGCTCACCGAGGCGGGCCGGGCGACGGGACAACCGCCGTCCCCCGCGCCGGAGTTCCCCGCGCCGACCCGGACGGCGAGCCTGCTGTGGCTGGCCACGGCCGGCACCGCCTGGGTGGCCCGGCGCTGCAAGGACCTGCTGCCCCAGCTCCTGCGCCTGGCGGCCGACGAGCTGCACCACCGGGCCCGCGGCACCGGCGCCCACCTCGACCTCGCCGCCTCCGCCGCGGCGACCGCGGCCTTGGCCGCCCTGGCAGAGGGCACCGGGCGCCAAGCGGGTGCGACCCCGGCCGGCCATCCCGCCGAAGTGCCCGGGGCCGCGGTGCCGGGCCCGGCTGCCGGCGGGATCACCGGTGCCGGCGGGGGCACCGGTGCGGCGGCGGGCGGGGTGACGACTGCGGCTCGCGGGGTGTCCGCGACCGAGGGGCCGTGTACGGCCGTCGGGACACCGGCGGCATGGACCACTGCGGTCCCCGGGTGACCCGGGCGCTCGGGGGCCCTGGAGGGAGGTTCACCGGGACCGGCCCGCTCCCGCACGGACCAGGCGGCGGTGTCCGGCGGTCCCCGCGACGGCACCCGTGCGTGTCTCCTACCTGGCAACGCGGTCGGTACGCGCGTCCGTCCCGGTTCAGGCGATGCCCGTCAGCCGGTACTGCTCGTCGCGGGCGTCGGTCAGGAACATGTGGCCCGGGGCGTGGGTGATGGCGAACGGCGGCCGGGAGGCCGTCACCGCGGTCTGCGGGGTCACTCCGCAGGCCCAGAACAGCGGGATGTCCCCCGGCGCGCTGGTCACCGGGTCGCCGAAGTCGGGCCGGGCGAGATCCTCGATGCCGAGGGCCGCGGGGTCTCCGGAGTGCACGGGACCACCGTGCACGGCCGGCAGCAGGCTGCTCTCCCGGATGGCCGCGCGGATGTGCTCCGGCGGCACCGGCCGCATGGAGACCACCATCGGCCCGCGCAGCCTGCCCGCCGCCCGGCACGCGCGCGTGGTCACGTACATCGGCACGTTGCGGCCCTGCTCGACGTGCCGGATCGGCACGCCCGCCCGGGCCAGCGCCCACTCGAAGGTGAAGCTGCACCCGAGCAGGAACGACACCAGGTCGTCCCGCCAGTGCGCACGCACGTCGGTGGGCTCGTCGACCAGCTCGCCGTCCTGCCACACCCGGTAGCGCGGCAGGTCGGTGCGCAGGTCGGCGCCTTCGGCGAGGACGGTCACCGGGGAACCGGCGTCCGTGACGTCGAGCACCGGGCACGGCTTGGGATTGCGCTGGCAGAACAGCAGCATGTCGTACGCCCAGTCGGCCGGCACCGAGATCAGGTTGGCCTGGGTGTGGCCCGCCGCGACCCCGGCCGTGGGGCCCGTGAGGCCGTCCCGGAAGCGCGCCCGCGCGGTTTTCGGGCTCCACGCGCGTGCGCGCTCGTCGACCGCGGTGACGGGGGTCGTGCTCATGGGCACCTCGCAGCAGGGACGGGGAGTGCGGGGACGTGAGCGTGAGTGGAGACAGAGTAGAGGATCGTTGAACGATCCTTCAATACCCACGTTGTTTCGTTCCGGTCTGTGCGATTGAATTCCGGGCATGGCAGAGCAGCTGACGGCACTGGCCGACGACCGGGCGCTCCTGGGGCGTACGAGCACGGCGGAGCGGGTTTCGGACATCCTCCGCAGCCGCATCGCCGACGGGTACTTCCCGCCCGGCACGCGGCTGTCGGAGGACGGCATCGGCGGGGCGCTCGGCGTCTCCCGCAACACCCTGCGCGAGGCGTTCCGGCTGCTCACGCACGAACGACTGCTGGTCCACGAACTCAACCGCGGGGTGTTCGTACGGGTCCTGACGGTCGAGGACGTCGAGGACATCTACCGCACACGCTCCCTGGTCGAGTGTGCCGTCGTCCGCGGGCTCGGCGGGCCGCCGTACCGGCTGGACGGGGTGGCCGCGGCGGTCGCCGAGGGAGAGGCCGCGTCCGCCGGGAACGACTGGAAGGCGCTGGGGACCGCCAACATCCACTTCCATCGGGAACTGGTCGCCCTCGCCGGGAGCGAACGCACCGACGAGCTGATGCGCAGCGTCTTCGCCGAGCTGCGGCTCGCCTTCCACGTCGTCGACGACCCGCGCCGGCTGCACGAGCCCTACCTCGCCCGCAACCGCCAGATCCTGCAGGCGCTCCAGACCGGCGACAAGCGCGAGGCCGAGCGACTGCTGGAGACGTACCTCGCGGACTCCCTGGAGCGAATGGTCGAGGTGTACCGGCGACGGGTCGGCGCGGAAGGCGCCCCGTAGGCGCCGGGAACTGCGCGAGCAACCACGGCCGGCCCGCGCCCGGAACGACACCCGCAGCCCTGTCGGCCAATCCGGCGGAGCCGCCCGTTTGGGTCGATGTCAGACCAAGGACCTAGTCTGTGCACCGTGACTTCGCCTGCATCGACGGACAGCGTTCCGCCCCAGCTCAGCGCGGGGCCGCGCCCGGCACCGGGCCCGGCCGCCGACGAGGGGCTGGCGCGTCGGCTGCGCGCGCTCGCCTGCACCGCGCCGCTGCACGACCTCGACGCACGCAAGGCCAACCTGGCCGGTGAGTACTCGGTGTACGGCATGGCAGAGGTGGCCCTCGCCGTCATCGACCTGGTCACGCTCAACATGGACTTCGACACCGGCGCCGACCACGAGCAGATCGTGCTCCGGCTCGTCCCGCGCATCGCCGCGCAGGCCCCGCACCGGCCGACCGCCGAACACGAACGCGTGGCCCGCTGGGTCCTGGAGAACCTGATCAACGTCGGCAGCGCCGACCGCGGCTTCCGCGCCGTGTACGGCACCTTCGCGCCGGACGGCACCTACGTCCGCAGGGACTACGACTTCAAGCTGATCGAAGAGGTCCCCGGCCCCGGCGGCACGGTCTATCTCCGCACCACGGACGAGGCGGTCAACGTCCTGGTCGGCGCCCTCGACACCGACGTCACCAGCGCCCAGATCGCCGCCGAGGTCAAGCTGGAGGTGCTGATCAACCGCGGCCGGCTCGCCGACGCCCAGCTCGCCGCCGAACAGGCCCGCTACCGCACGGTGCAGTACTCGGAGACCCTGCGCCGGGCCCTGGACGCCACCCGGCGCAACGTCCGCGCGGTCGACTGGCTGGGCGCCGTGCCCGACATGATCGCCGAGGCCCTGGACCACGTGGCCGATCGCTACCGCCACGAGAACGCGATCCTCACCAACATCCGCAAGGCCCGCGACGAGACCGAGGAGCCCGAGCACAAGCGCCGCGCCGCCGAGCTGGTCGACATCGTCAAGGACTGCATCCGGCGGCACACCCAGCTCCAGTCGCGGCTGCTGGAGGCGGGCCCGCTGTTCCGCGCCGAGCAGGACCGGCAGGCCTTCGCCACACCGGCGACGACCTCCGGGACAGACCTGTACGGCCATCTCGTCGCGCCCCTCCTGCCATTGCCCGTGGAGCAGGCGATCCGGGTCACCGACGCGTTCTTCGCGAACGGCACGGGCCTGCGGACCCCCGTGTCCGTACGGGTGGCCGATCTCGTCGACATACTGTTGACGCCGCCCGTCGAACGGGAGCACCTCGGCGCGGAGATGCCCGAGCCCGACCTGATCGCCACGCCGGACGACAGCCGGTTCAGCGAGGAGCAGCTCGCCGCCGCCATGGAACTGCTGGATCTTCCGGCCGACGCGCCGCGCAGGCTGTCCGGACTGCTGGCCGAGGCCCGTCGGACCGGCGACCCCGATCTGGCCTACCTGGTCGCCCTGCTGGCGGTCCACGCGGCCAGCCCCGCCGTCGGCACCGCCTACCGGCAGGGCGAGGAGAAGCTGCTGTTCGCCGTGGACGACGGCACCGAACTGGACGATCCCGAGTTCGGCGGGGCGGACCTGATCGTGGGGACCGCGCTGCTGGACGCCGCGGGGATGGCGGCGGACCGGACGGAAGCAGCATGAGTGAGCAAGAGCGCGACAAGGAGCCCAAGCCGTGACCGAGCACGTCGAGTGGAGTGAGCCCGAGCCCGCCGCCGCCGCGCCGGCCGGCTCCGCCGTCACCCCCGCCGACGCCGCCGACGCCGCGCGGCTCGTCGCCTTCGGGCTGCAGCCCAAGCTGCAGCCCGCGCGGGACCAGGAGTACACCGAGCTGCTGCGCCGGTACCGCGAGGACCCGGCGTTCGCGCGGCTCGCCGACGCCGTCGCCGCCGGTCTGGGGCTCGTCGTGCTGGAGGTGTCCCCGCGCGCGGGCATGGCCGTGACGGCCGCCGAGGACTCCGTGTTCGCCGTCCGCATGGGTGACTACGCGCGTCGCACGACCGCCGACTCCGGCGACCGCTTCCTGCACGGACTCGCCCATCTCGCCGCGGCCGCGCTGGCGTTCCCGCGCCCGGAGGACCTGGCCGACGACTCCTACATCGGCCGCGTCACCGTCAACGGCGTCGACGCCTTCGTACGGCAGGCCTGCCGGCGCCTGGAGGAGCGGGCCGAGGAACTGGGCGAGAACACCGACCCGGCGACCGACGCGCCCGGACTGGAGGCCGCCTGGCGGATCTGGGCCAGACGCAGCGCCACCGGCGCCACCAAGGACGCCCGCCGTCCGGCCGCCTCCACCACCGGCATCGTGGCCAAGGCCCTGGCCTTCCTCACCGACTCGGGCTTCCTGCAGCGCACCGGCGACGACAGCGGCGGCACATACCGCACCACGGCCCGCTACCAGCTCCAGGTCCGCGACCTGGCCGGCACCGCCGCCATGGCCGAACTGCTCGAGCTGGGCGTCGTACCGGTGACCGACGGCACGGCCAGCCTGCTGCCCGCCGAGGACACCGGGGACCTGGAGCTGGTGGCCGACGCCGGACTGCCGTTCCACTCCTGAACCCGTAGAACCACCGCACGTTTTCCGAAGACTTACGACGAGAGTCCGCCATGTACGAGCTGTCCCGGGTCCGCCTCTACTCCATCGGACCCGCCGGTGCGCGCTACGCCGACACCGTGCTTGACCTGCGGGGCGTCGGCGAGCCCGTGCCCGACCCGGCGCCCGCGCAGGCGGAGCTCTTCGAGGAGGAGCCGTCCGGCCCGCCGCGCCGGCCCGCGCCCGCCGGCGTGCTCTTCCTGGAGAACGGCGGCGGCAAGTCCGTACTGCTCAAGCTGATCTTCTCGGTGATGCTGCCGGGCCACCGCAACACCCTCGGCGGCGCCAGCTCCGGTGTGCTGCGCAAGTTCCTGCTCGCCGACGACTGCGGCCATGTGGCACTGGAGTGGCAGCATGTGCAGACGGGCGAGTGCGTCGTCGTCGGCAAGGTCAGCGAATGGCGCGGACGGCAGGTGTCCAACGACCCGCGTAAGTTCGCCGAGGCCTGGTACTCGTTCCGGCCCGGGCCGGGGCTCAGCCTGGACAACCTGCCCGTCGCCGAGTCCACCGCCGTACGGCCCTCCGCCGAGGGCACCTCGGGCGCGCAGGGACGCCGCCGGACCATGAAGGGCTTCCGTGACGCCCTCATGGAAGCCGGCAAGGCCTACCCGCACCTGGACGTGCACTGGGAGGAGATCCACGACCGGTGGATCGAGCACCTGGGCGACCTCGGCCTCGACCCCGAACTCTTCCGCTACCAGCGGGAGATGAACGCCGACGAGGGCGAGGCGGCCGGTCTGTTCGCGGTCAAGAAGGACTCCGACTTCACCGACCTGCTGCTGCGCGCCGTCACCGACACCCGCGACACCGACGGCCTCGCCGACCTGGTCAGCGGCTTCGGCAACAAGCTGGGCCGACGCGCCGAGCTGATCGCCGAACGGGACTTCACCGCCGGGTCGGTCGACCTGCTCGGGCGGATCGTCGAGGCCGCCGACGCCCGCTCACGCGCGCGTGACGTGCACGCGGGCGCCGAGCGCCGTACCCGCACCCTCGCCCGGCGGCTGTCCGCCCGGGCCGTGCGGGAGCGGGTCCGGGCCGCCGACCTCGCCCAGCGGGTCACGGCCGCCGCGTACGCCGTCACGCACTGCGAGGGCGCGCGGGAGCGCAGCGCCCTGATCGCCGCCGAACTCGCCTACCGGCACGCCTCCCTGGCGCTGGCCGCCGCCGAGAAGTCCGCCGCCGCACAGAAGCGGGAACTGGCCGACGCCCGCACCCTGCACTCCGCCTGGCAGGCCGCCGAGGCCGTGCTGCGCCACCGCGCCGCCGCCGACCGCGTCGCGCGCGTCTCCGCCGCCATCCAGGAGGCGGAGCGCGACGCCGCCCCCGCTCTCGCCGCCCGTGCCAAGGCCGCCGTGGACCTCGTACGGGCCCTGCACACGGCCGCCGAGAACGCCGAGGCCCTCGCCAACGAGGAGGAGGAGCGCTCCGCCGCGCTCCAGGAGGCCGGCGACTTCGCCCACCGCGACTCCACCACCGCCGCGACCGAGGCACAGCGCGCCCGCAGCGAGGCCGGGCATCTGCGCCAGCGCCTCGCCGAGGTCGAGCAGGAGACCGCCGAGGCGGTGCGCGCCGGCTGGCTCGACGACAGCGCGGCGGACGCCGACCCGGCCCGTGCCGCACTCGCCGCCAGCGACGCCGAGAAGACCACCGTCGCCGCCTGGGACGCGGCCCGCGAGGCCGCCCGCAAGGTCACCGAGCAGGCGCGCGAGGCGGCCTCCGCCGAGTCCCGCGCGGAACTGACGGCGGCCCGCGCGGCGGACGCCGCGACGGCGGCCGAGCGCGCCTACGAGGCCGAGCGGCGTCTCGCCCAGTCCCTGGCCGCCGAGGAGCGCCTGGCGGAGTTGCTGAGCCTGCCGGGTGCGCTCGCGGCCGGACACGCCGCAGTGCCCGGGCCCCGGTCCGGGGCCGACGACGCGATGGGCGCCCGGAGCGGCACGCGCGACGGCGCGACTGACGCGGGCGAGGGCTCCGCGGACGGGCGGCACGGCGCCGCGGAGCAGACGGGACCGGGCGCGAACGGCACCCCCGGCCCTGCCGGAGGCACCCTCACCGCGGAGGAACTCGACCGCTTCGCCGACGAGTTGCGCGAGCTTCTCGACGACGCCGTGTCGACCGCCGAACGCCACCTCTTCGAGCTGCGCACCGCCGCCGCTGACGACTCCCGGATCCTCGGTGCGCTCGGCGACGGCGGACTGCTGCCGCCCGGTCCGGACGTCCTGGCCACGGTCGAGTTCCTCGGCGAGCACGGCATCCCGGCACTGCCCGGCTGGCGCTATCTCGCCCAGGCCGTCGACCCCGCCGACCACGCACGCGTGCTCGCCGCCCGTCCGGAACTGGTCGACGGTGTGGTCATCACCGACCCGGACACGCACGCGCGTGCCCGCGAGACGCTCGCCGACGCCGCCCTGCTGCCGCGCTCCGCCGTCGCCGTGGGCACGGCCGCGGCCCTGCTCGCCCCCACCCCCGCCGACAGCGCCGCCCCCGGTGACGTCTTCCTCGTGCCGCCGAACCCGGCCATGCACGACGAGCACGCCGCCGACGAGGAACGCCAGGCGCTGCGCGCGCGGGCCACCGAGCGCGACGAGGAGATCCGCGCGCTCGCCGCCCGTCTCGGCAAGGACCGTGAACTGGCCGCACGGCTCGCCTCCTGGCGCACCGGCTGCCCCGCCGGACGTCTCACCGAACTGGGCCGCACCGCCGAGGAAGCCCGTGCGTTCGCCGAGGAGTCGGAGGCCGAACTGGCCGAGGCGCGCACCCTGCGCGCGGAGGCCGACGAGGCCGCCGCCGAGGCCGTACGGGTCCGCGACGAGCGGCAGGAGGCCGCGCAGAAGGCCCGCCGTGCCGCCGACGCCCTCGCCGGACTCGCCTACCGGCTCCGCGAGCGCGCCGGCTGGCAGGTGAAACTGCGCGAACTCGCCGACGAGGCCGCCGAGTCCGAGGCCCGGGCCCAGGCCTGCCTGGAGCGCGCCCGCGCCGCCGACGAGGACCGCCGCGCCGCCCAGCGCGCCGCCGACGACGCCCGCCGTACCGCGCGTGCCCTGCGCGCCGAGCGCTCCGAGATCGCCGGCGCGCCCGACGACGTACCGGCCGAGGACGCGGACGCCCCCAAGGCGTCCCTGCCCGCCCTCCGCGAGGCCTACCGGGCCGCCTCCCAGGTGTACGAGAAGGTCGGGGTCGGCGCCGACCTGCGTGCCGAGCAGGCCCGCGCGGAGAGCGACGAGAGCGGCGCCCGCGCCGAACTCGACCGGCTCAGCAACAAGGTCCGCACGCGCGCCGAGCAGCTGCTTCAGTCGCCCGACGGCTCCGACGGGCCCTCCCGGCAGGCGGCGGCCGCGCGCGCGGAGGAGCTGGTGCAGCTCCTGGAGACCCGCACGTCGAGCGCCAGCGAGCAGCTCGGCCGGCTGCGCGGCGAGGCCGAGCGGCATGCCCCCGGGGACGGCGAGGCGCACACCGAGCTGCCCGAGGAACTCGCCCCGCGCGACGCCGAGCACGCCCAGGCCCTCCTGCGTACCGCCACGACCGAACTCGCCGCCCGTGCCGAGGCGCTGGCCGGGGCCCGCGAGGCGCACGCCGAGCTGCTGGAGACCCACCGGGCCGCCGAGGACGCGGCCGGCGGCTTCGACGAGATCGCCGCGATGCTCCGCGACCTGCTGCGCGAGCACGCCACCGAGGAGGAGCAGGAGGAGCCGGAGCCGTACCCGGGCAGCCTGGAGGAGGCCCGGCACTCGGCCGCCGAGGCCCGTCGCTCGCTGCGCGGCTGCGCCGCCGACCTGTCCGCCGCCGAGGCGGCCGTGCGCGAGGCGAGCGACGTGCTCGTCCGGCACGCCAACGCCACGCGCTACGAGCAGGTCCGTACCCCCGCCCGGCAGCAGATCCGCGAGCTGCCCGCCTCCGCGCTGCCCGAGCACGCGCAGAAGTGGGCGGATGCCTTCGCGCCCCGACTGCGCGTGCTGACCGACGAGTTGGCGCAACTGGAGCGCAACCGCGACTCGATCGTGGACCGCCTGCGGGGCCTGGTGGAGTCCGCCCTCGCGACCCTGCGCTCCGCCCAGCGGCTCTCCCGTCTGCCGGAAGGCCTCGGCGAGTGGTCCGGGCAGGAGTTCCTGCGCATCCGCTTCGAGGAGCCCGACCAGGCCACGCTCACCGAACGGCTCGGCGAGGTCATCGACGAGGCCACCCGCGCGGCCGTGAAGAAGAACTCCGACCTGCGCCGCGACGGCATGTCGCTGCTGCTGCG
Organism: Streptomyces sp. NPDC037288; assembly: GCF_055603265.1. NCBI lineage: Bacteria > Bacillati > Actinomycetota > Actinomycetes > Kitasatosporales > Streptomycetaceae > Streptomyces > Streptomyces sp. NPDC037288. The sequence goes on along the minus strand of NZ_JBVJVY010000017.1, from coordinate 36,891 downwards.
CGGTGTCGCGGCGGCGCTGCAGCCGAAGGGTGTGGCCGTCGAGATCCTCAAGCCCGACGCCGTACTGCGCGCCGAGCGGGTGCCCGTCGGACAGATGGGCGACGTGTTCTCGGGCGGTCAGCTGCTCACGGCGGCCATCGCGTTGTACTGCACGATGGCCGCGCTTCGCTCGAACGACCGGGGGAGGGACAAGCACCGGCATGCCGGAACACTGTTCCTCGACAACCCCATCGGCCGCGCCAACGCCACCTACCTGCTGGAGCTGCAGCGAGCCGTGTCCGACGCGCTCGGTGTACAGCTGCTGTACACCACCGGCCTGTTCGACACGACCGCGCTGGCCGAGTTCCCGCTGGTCATCCGCCTGCGCAACGACGCCGACCTGCGCGCGGGCCTGAAGTACATCAGCGTGGAGGAACACCTCCGGCCCGGGTTGCCCCAGCAGCCCCGGGCCGGAGAAGCGGTGCACAGCGAGATCACGGCGACCCGGATGTTCAAGAAGCCGGCGTAGCCGTCAGCGGTCCTCCTTGATCAGATCCGCGCACTTCTCGCCGATCATCATCGTCGTGATGCACGGGTTGACCGCGATCAGGTCCGGCATCACCGCTCCGTCGGCGACCCGCAGTCCCTCGACCCCCTTGACCCGCAGCCGCGCGTCGAGCGGGGCCGAGGGATCACCGGCGGCGCCCATCTTCACCGTGCAGGACGGGTGATAGACGGTGTTGTGCGTCTTGTGGATGTAGTCCAGGAGTTCGTCGTCGGTGCGGACATCCGGGCCGGGCGCCAGCTCAGCGCCCGTCCAGCCGCTCAGCGCCGGCTGCGCGGCGATACGGCGGGCCAGCCTGAGTCCGTACGTCATCACCCGCACATCGTGTTCGTGGGTGAAGTACCGGGGGTCCACCCTCGGCTTGTCCCGGTAGTCCAGGGTCCGCAGCCGTACCGTGCCGCGCGACTTCGCCTTGGTCACATTGGGCGTCAGGCAGAACGCGTTCTCCGAGGTGGGGTAGCCCCAGCGTGCGGTGTTCATGTCGAACGGAACCGAGCCGTAGTGGAACATCAGGTCGGGCCGGTCCAGGCCCGGTTCGGTGTCGTAGAAGATGCCCGCCTCCCACCACTGGCTCGACGTGGTGGTCATGGGCCGCTTCGCCTCCCACATGATCACGCCCTCGGGGTGGTCCTGGAGGTTCTCGCCGACGCCCGGGGAGTCGACGACGACGTCCACGCCGACCTCGCGCAGATGTCCGGCCGGGCCGATGCCGGACAGCATCAGCAGCTTCGGGGAGTCGATCGAGCCGCACGAGACGATCACCTCGCGCCGGGCCCGCACCGTGCGGGTGTGCACCAGGTCCGGGTCCAGGTACTCCGCGCCCACGCACCGCCGGCCCTCCAGCACCAGCTTCTTGGCGCGCACTCCGGTACGGATGTCCAGATGTGGACGCTTGCCCATGACCGGGTGCAGATAGGCCACCGAGGACGACTGGCGGACGTTGTTCTCGTCGGAGTTGATCTGGAACCAGTTGGCCCCGCGCACCACCGTCTTCCCGGTGTTGAACGGGACGGTGGGTATGCCCGCCTGCGCACACGCCTCCAGGAGGGCGGCGCCGCACGGATCGCCGCCCTTCAGGGTGCGCAGCTTCACCGGGCCGGTACGGCCGTGGTGGTCGCCGGGCGCGTCGTTGTTCTCCAGCCGTCGGTACAGCGGGAACAGGTCGGCCGCGCTCCAGCCCGTACAGCCCTGGGCCGCCCAGTCGTCCAGATCCTGTGCCGGTGCCCAGAAGGCGATACAGGAGTTGTGCGACGAACAGCCGCCCAGCACCTTCGCGCGCGCGTGCCGCATGAAGCTGTTGCCGGTGGCCTGCGGTTCGACCGGGTAGTCCCAGTCGTAGCCGGACTCCAGCAGGCCCATCCAGCGCTCCAGCTTGAGGACGTCGTCGTCGCCGACGTCGCTCGGCCCCGCCTCCAGCACGCACACCGTCACGGACGGGTCCTCGGAGAGCCGCGCCGCCACCACGTTGCCGGCCGTGCCGCCGCCGACCACCACGTAGTCGAACTCATCGATGCTCATATGACCTCCTTGCCGGCCGGAACTCAGCCGGAATCAGTCGTAATCGGTCGTAATGGGTGGGTGGGGGCGGGGTCAGTCGGCCGCCGGGGCGGCGAGGGGGGCCGAGGCGGCGGACGCCGCTTCCAGGCGGTGCTCGGCGAGCACGCCGGTGCGGTGGCGCTGGACGAACCAGTAGTAGGCGAAGCCGCCGCCCGCGATGACCGCGACGAACAGCACCGCGCCCCAGCGCAGATACCAGTGGTAGGGCGCGCTCGCGTTGTAGACCGCGGCGCGCGGCCAGATCAGGTTGACCGTCATGACCGCGCCCCACACGACCGCGACGATGTTGACGAGCAGCCCCCAGCGGCCCAGCGAGAACCGGCCCCCGCCCGCCGGCTGCCACCTGCCGCGCAGCCGGGCCACCAGCATCGGCACGGTGACCCCCAAGTAGGCGAGGTAGATCATGATGATGCCGATGCTGGTGACGACCGTGAAGATCTGCGGCTGGCGGATGTTGACCACGAGGATCGCCAGCGCCAGCACGCCGATGATCACGGCCGGCAGGACCGGGGTCTGGAAGCGCGGGCTGACCCGGGCCAGCAGCGAGGACGCGGGCAGGTTGTTGTCCCGGGCCATGGCGAACGCCAGCCGGATCGCCGCCGTGTGCACGGCCAGCGCGCACACCGTGACCGCGATCAGCACGCACCACAGCATCGCCTTGCCGGCCGTCGGACCGAGCACGTCGAGCACGACGTACTGCAGACCGTCCGTCGACAGCTTGTCGCCCTTGAGGCTGGAGACGCTCATCAGTGCCAGCAGCAGGACCAGTCCGCCCAGTACGAAGGAGGCGACGATCGCGCGGATGATGGCGCGCGGGGCGTTCCGGGACGGGTCCAGGGACTCCTCGCCGAGCGAGGCGGCGGTGTCGAAGCCGTACATGACGTACGCCGAGGCCAGCGAGGCCACCAGGAAGGCGCCGAGGTAACCCGCTGAGTAACCCGATCCCGTGTGGTTCGTCTGCATGACGACTTGGGGGCCGCGGGTGATGTGGACGGCGAACAGGATGATCAACACAACCGTGGCGATCAACTCGATGAAGACGCCCGCCGTGTTGATCGTGGCCATCAGCTTGACGCCGAACGCATTGATCAGCGTGGTGAACAGGATCAGCACGGCCGCGAGGACGACCGCGTTCGTCGCCACGTCGTACTTGCCGGTGCCGTCCCCGACGAACTGGAACGTGGACGAGATCTGCGGCAGCGTCAACTGGTAGGCCAGCGCGACCGCCGAGATGGACACGATGGACGCGATCAGCATCATCCACCCGGCCAGCCAGCCGAGATGCGGATTGCCGATCTTCTTCGACCAGTTGTAGACCGAGCCGGCCACCGGGTAGCGGGCGGCGAGTTCGGCGAAGCACAGGGCGACCGCGAACTGGCCGACGAACACCATCGGCCACGACCACCAGTAGGCGGGACCGCCGCTGCCGTAGCCGAAGTAGAACAACTGGAACGTGCCCGTCAGGATCGAGATGTAGCTGATCCCGGCGGCGAAGGTGTGGAAGTTGCCGAGAGTGCGCTTGAGCTCGGGTTTGTAGCCGAACTCCGCGAGTTCGGCATCGTCGTGGTGGTGGGGGCCTGGCGATTGTTCGGTGGTCGTCATGAGCGGACTCCTCTGGCTGTCAGTCGAACCAGCCCTGCGGTGCCGGCGCGGTGGTGCGCCAGATGTGTTTCGTCTCGCGGTACTCGGCGAGCCCCGCCGGTCCGAGTTCACGGCCGAACCCGGACTGCTTGTAACCACCCCATTCGGCCTGGGGCACGTACGGGTGGTAGTCGTTGATCCAGACCGTGCCGAGGCGCAGTTCCGCCGCGACCCGGGCCGCCCTGGCCTCGTCGCCGGTCCAGACGGCGCCCGCGAGGCCGTAGATCGTGTCGTTGGCGAGCCGTACGGCCTCCTCTTCGGTGGTGAACCGCTCGACGGTCAGCACCGGTCCGAAGGACTCCTCCCGGACCACGGACATACCGCTCGTGCACGCGTCCAGGACCGTCGGCAGGTAGTAGAAGCCCTCGTCGTAACCAGCGCCCGAGGGCCGGGCGCCGCCGCACCGCAGCACCGCGCCCTCCTCGACGCCCCGGGCCACATAGGCCTCGACCTTCGCCCGGTGGGCCGCCGAGATCAGCGGCCCGGTCTGCGCCCGCTCGTCGAACGGACCGCCCAGCCGGATCAGCCTGGCCCGGCGTACGACCTCGGCCACGAACCGGTCGTGCAGCGCGTCCTCGACCAGCAGCCGGGCCCCGGCCGAGCACACCTGCCCGGAGTGCAGGAACACGGCGGTCAGCGCCATGTCGACCGCCGCGTCGAAGTCGGCGTCCGCGAAGACGATGTTCGGGTTCTTGCCGCCGAGTTCGAGCGCGACCTTCTTCACCGTCCCGGCGGCGGCCGCCATCAGCCGGCGGCCGGTCTGCAGGCCGCCGGTGAAGGAGACCAGGTCGACGTCCGGATGCTCGGCGAGCGGGGCGCCCGCCTCCGGACCGGCGCCCAGCACCAGGTTGGCCGCGCCCGGCGGCAGCCCCGCCTCCGCCAGCAGCCGCACCAGGTGGATCGCGGTGTGCGGGGTCAGCTCGCTCGGCTTCAGCACGAAGGTGTTGCCCGCCGCGAGGGCCGGGGCGACCTTCCACGCGGTCTGCAGCAGCGGATAGTTCCAGGGCGTGATCAGCGCGCAGACGCCGACCGGTTCGTACACCACCCGGCTCTCGACGCCCTCCCGGCCGGTGTCGACCACCCGCCCCGTCTCGCTCGCGGCCAGCCGCCCGAAGTAGCGGAAGCAGTTGACGACGTCGTCCATGTCGTACGCGCTTTCCACCAGCCGCTTGCCCGTGTCCAGGGACTCGGCGCGGGCCAGGGAGTCCTTGTCGCGGACGAGCAGGTCCGCGACCCGCAGCAGCAGGTCGCCGCGTTCCCGGGCGGGCGTACGCGGCCAGGGACCGGTGTCGAAGGCGCGCCGGGCCGCCGCGATCGCCTCCACGGTGTCCTTGCCGCCGGCCTCGTCCACGACACCGACCAGCGTGCCGTCGGCGGGGCAGCGGATCTCCCGGGTGCGCTCGTCCAGGGCGCTGCGCCACTGGCCGTCGATGCAGAGATCAGGCATGGTCGTCTCCCAGCCGGGTCAGCAGCCACTCGTGGAAGATCCCGATGTGGTGCTCGTTCGGGACCAGCACACCGCCCCTGCGGTACGCGCGCGAGGACATCGCCGGCTGGGTGCGCTCGCACGCCTCGAAGTCCTGCACGTTGACCCGGTGGAACAGCTCCACGGACTTCGACACGTCCGCGCCCGACGCCACCACCTCCGGCGCGTACAGCCAGTCGCACTCCACGACCGTGCGGTCCTCGGCCAGCGGGAACATCCGGTGCAGGATGACGTGGTCGGGGACGAGGTTGACGAACACGGCCGGCTTGATCGTGATGGCGTAGTAGCGGCGGTCCTGGTCGGCGCCGACCGCGGGGAGCCTGGCGAAGCCCTCGCTGCCGTCGACCGTGAAGCCCTTGATCTGCTCGCCGAACTCCGCGCCGTGCCCGACGTAGTACTGGGCGGCGTACCCGTCGGCGAACTCCGGGAGGACCTCGGTGAGTTCGGGGTGGATCGTGGCGCAGTGGTAGCACTCCATGAAGTTCTCGACGATCAGCTTCCAGTTGGCCTTGACGTCGTAGGTGATGCGCTTGCCGAGAGCCAGCCGCTCGGTGCCGTAGCGCTCGATGGCGGCGGCGTCGCCGAGCCGTTCCACGGCCGCGTACATCACGGTGTCCTCGAAGGAGGGCGGTTCGTCGGCGAGGCACACCCAGGCGTAGCCGAGCCATTCGCGCAGGGCCACCTTGATCAACCCGTACTCGACGCGATCAACGTCCGGCATCTTGATCAAGTTGGGGGCGGCGACCAACTTGCCGTCGAGGTCGTACGTCCACGCGTGGTACGGGCACTGCAGAGCGCGGCGCACCTCGCCGGACTCCTCCAGGCACAGCCGGGCACCGCGGTGCCGGCACACGTTCAGGAAGGCGCGCAGCTCCCCCGTACGCGTGCGGGTGATGATGACGTTCTCGCGGCCCACCTGGACGGTGCGGAAGGCGCCCGGTCTGTCCAGGTCCGCGCTGCGGACCGCGCAGAACCACAGGGACTCGAAGACGTTCTCCTGCTCCTGCCGGAAGACGTCCGGGTCGGTGTAGTAGTGGCCCGGAAGCGTCGCGATGAGGCTCGGGGAGATCGGGGTCGTCGTCACGGGGGCTCCTCAGGCGGGCGCGACGGTGAGAAGGGCGGGGTCGAACAGGCTGACCGGGCGCGCGGCAGCGCCGCCCATGCCGCCGAGACCGATGACGTTGACGTCGTGTGAGGGGGACATCGGGCGCCTCCTAACGGCGGATGCGTGTCATCTTGGGGTCGAACAGCGGTTCGTCGGCGACGGTGGCCGGCACCTTCTCGCCGAAGTACGCGATGTGCACGCCGGTACCGGTGGCGAGGCCGGCCGGGAGCCAGGCGTAGGCGATGCAGCGGCCGAGCGTGTAGCCGTACGACGCGCTGGTCACGTAGCCGGCCGGGGCGCCGTCGACGAACACCGGCTCCTTGCCGAGGACGACGGCTGCGGGGTCGTCGAGGAGGAGCGGGGTGAGCCGGCGGGAGGGCTCTCCGGCCCGCTCCAGTGCCGCCTTGCCGACGAAGCCCTCCTTGTCCATACGGACCGCGAAGCCGACGCCCGCCTCGAACGGATCGTGCTCGTCGGTCATGTCGGTGCCCCAGGCGCGGTACCCCTTCTCCAGCCGCAGGGAGTTGAAGGCCGACCGCCCCGCCGCGATCACGCCGTGCTCCTGGCCGGCCTCCCACAGCGTGTCCCAGAGCCGAAGGCCCAGGTCGGCCGTGGTGTACAGCTCCCAGCCCAGCTCGCCCACGTAGCTGAGGCGCATCGCGGTCACCGGCACATGCCCCAGGTACGTCTGCCGGGCGCGGAAGTAGCCGAAGCCCTCGTGGGAGAAGTCGTCCCGGGTGAGCGGCTGGAGCAGGTCGCGGGCGAGCGGCCCCCACACGCCGATGCAGCAGGTGCCGGAGGTGATGTCGTTGATCCGGACGTCGTCGGGCGCGTGCCGCAGCAGCCAGTCGAGGTCGGTGGGGGAGTTGGCCCCGACCTGGAAGCGGTCGGGGGCGAGACGGGCGACGGTGAGGTCGGAGCGGATGCCCCCGGCCTCGTCCAGGAGCAGGGAGTAGGTGACCGCGCCGGGCTTCTTGCGCAGGTTGTTGCTGGTCATGCGGTCCAGGAAGGCGAGCGCTCCGGGCCCGGTCACCTCCAGGCGGCGCAGCGGGGTCATGTCGTACAGGGCGACCTTCTCGCGGGTGGCCTTCGCCTCGGCGGCGGCGATCGGGGACCAGTAGCGGGCCGACCAGGCGTCGCGCTCGGGGAGGCCGTCGAGGGCGTCCACGAGCGGGGCGTTCGCCTCGTACCAGTGCGGACGCTCCCAGCCGGCGCCTTCCAGGAAGAAGGCGCCGAGTTGCTGCTGACGGGCGTGGAAGGGGCTGACGCGCAGTGGCCGTGGCTGTTCCATCGGCTGGAGGGGGTGCAGGACGTCGTACACCTCGACGAACTGCTGTGAACCGCGTTCACGGACGTACGACGGTGAACGCTGCGCTTCCTCGAACCGGGTGAGGTCGCACTCGTGCACGTCGGCGGAGGGCCGCCCGTCGACCATCCACTCGGCCACCGCCTTCGCCACCCCGGCCGAGTGCGTCACCCAGACCGCCTCGGCCAGCCAGAAGCCGCGCAGTTGCCGGGCTTCTCCGAGGAGCGGCATGCCGTCCGGCGTGAAGGAGAAGACGCCGTTGAACCCGGTCTCGATCTCCGTCTCCCGCAGCGCGGGCAGCAGCCGCCGGCAGTCCTCCCAGCTCGGCGCCCAGTCCTCCGCGGTGAAGGGGTACGAGGACGGCATCTCCAAGTCCTGCGCGCGCGCCTCGTCGTACGCGAGCACGGCGAACGGGTCCACGGGCAGCGGCCGGTGCGCGTACGAGCCGATGCCGATGCGGTCCGTGTGCTCGCGGAAGTACAGATCCCGGTCCTGGAAACGGAGGATCGGCTTCGAGGCCTCGGCCGTGGCGCCCCGCAGCTCGGGCAGCGGCCTCGTCCTCGCGTACTGGTGCGCGAGCGGCTGCAGGGGTACGTCGACCCCGGCCATGCGGCCGATGACCGGCCCCCAGAAACCGGCCGCCGAGACGACGTGGTCGGCGGGGAAGGTGCCGCGGTCGGTGACCACGGCGGTGACACGGCCGCCCTCCTGCTCGATGCCGGTGACCGTGTGACGGTCCAGGAAGCGGGCGCCGCGCGCGGTGGCCCGGTCCATCTGGGCGCGGGCCGCGAGCAGGGCCCGGGCCAGGCCGTCGTCGGGCGTGTGGAATCCGCCGAGGACGACCGACTCGTCCAGGAGCGGCCACAGTTCCCTGCAGCGGGCGGGGCCCAGGACCTCGCCGCGGATACCCCAGGACGCGGCGTAACCCGCCCTGCGGTGCAGGTCGGCCAGGCGCTCGGGGGTCGTCGCGAGTTCCAGGCCGCCGACCTGCTGGAAGCAGGGGACGCCGTCGGCCTCGAGGGAACAGAACTTCTCGACGGTGTACTTGGCGAACTCCGCGAGGGTCTTCGAGGGGCTGGTCTGGAAGACGAGCCCGGGCGCGTGGGAGGTGGAGCCGCCCGGGGCGGGGAGCGGGCCCTGTTCGAGGACGGTGACGTCGCTCCAGCCGCGGGCGGTCAGCTCGTCGGCGAGGGAGCAGCCGACGATACCGGCGCCGATGACGACGACGCGGGGGCCCTGGGACCGGGTTTCGGGGGTGCTGGACATGCCCCTCCTTGTGGTGGCGGGGATGGCAGGTGCGGGGGAGTCGCTCAGATGGCGGGGACGTTCGGCCGCTCGGCGGCGATCGTCGTGTCCTGGCCGTGGCCGGTGTGGACGACGGTGCCGCCCGGCAGGGTGAGCAGCCGGGCGCGGATGGACGCCTCGATCGTCGGGCGGTCGGAGTAGGAGCGGCCGGTGGCGCCGGGACCGCCGTGGAAGAGGGTGTCGCCGGTGAAGACCGCGCCGAGGGCCGGGGCGTACAGACAGCAGCTGCCCCACGTGTGGCCGGGGGTGTGGACGACCCGGAGTTCGATCCCGGCGACCGTGAGGACGCGGCCGTCGGTCAGCTCGCCGTCCGGCTTGCGGCCGGGGTGGGTGTGGGACCACAGCTCGTGGTCGTCCGGGTGGAGCAGGACGGGGGCGCCGGTGCGGGTGGAGAGTGCGGTCGCGGCGTCGATGTGGTCGTCGTGGGCGTGGGTGCAGACGACGGCGCTGACCCGGCGGCCCGCCGTGGCGCGGTGGATCGCCTCGGCGTCGTGCGCCGCGTCCACGATCAGTACCTCCTCGTCGTCACCGACCAGCCAGACGTTGTTCTCGACGTCGAAGGTGTCGCCGTCGAGGCTGAAGGTGCCGTGGGTGACGACGCGTTCGGTGCGTACGGCGCCCTTCACAGCACCACCACCGAGCGCAGCACCTCGCCCCGGTGCATCTTCCCGAACGCCTCCTCCACCTGCTCCAGGCCGATCGTCTCGGACACGAACGCGTTCAGGTCGAGCAGGCCGTACAGGTACTGGTCGATCAGGAACGGGAAGTCCCGGCTCGGCAGACAGTCGCCGTACCAGGAGGACTTGATCGCGCCGCCGCGCGAGAAGACGTCGATCAGCGGGAGTTCGACCTTCATCTCGGGTGAGGGCACCCCGACCTGGACCAGCAGACCCGCGTGGTCGCGCATGTAGAAGGCCTGCTCGAAGGTCTCGGGCCGGCCTACCGCGTCGATGGCGATGTCCACGCCGTGACCGTCGGTGAGGGCGCGGACCGCCTCGATCGGGTCGGTGCCCAGGGAGTTGACGGTGTGGGTGGCGCCGAACCTCTCCGCCTGGTCGAGTTTCTTGTCGTCGATGTCCACGGCGATGACCTTCATGGCGCCGTTCAGGCAGGCACCCGCGATGGCCGCGTTGCCGACGCCTCCGCAGCCGATGACGGCGACCGAGTCACCGCGGCCGACGTTGCCGGTGTTGACCGCGGCGCCGTAACCGGCCATCACCCCGCAGCCGATGAGACCGGCCGCCTCGGGACGCGCCGCAGGGTCGATCTTCACCGCCTGACCGGCCGCGACCAGCGTCTTCTCGGCGAACGCGCCGATGCCGAGGGCGTTGCTGAGCGGGGTGCCGTCCGGCAGGGTCATCGGCTGGGCGGCGTTGCGGGAGTCGAAGCAGTACCAGGGCCGGCCGCGGCGGCACGAACGGCAGCTGCCGCAGGGCGCCCGCCAGGCCAGCACCACGTAGTCACCGGGCCGCAGGTCGGTGACGTCCGCGCCGACCGCCTCGATCGTGCCGGCCGCCTCATGGCCCAGCAGGAACGGGAAGTCGTCGTTGATCGCGCCCTCGCGGTAGTGGAGATCCGTGTGACACACCCCGCAGGCCTGCACCCGGACCAGGACCTCACCGGGCCCCGGATCGGGAACCACGATCGTCCGCACCTCCACGGGTGCGCCCTTCTTGACAGCGACTACGGCACGGACCTCGTGTGGCACGACAAGCTCCTCTGCTGTTGCGCATTGCACGATGGGTTGCGCGATGGGGAACATCTTGAGAACGGCGTCACACGGCCGTCAAGAGGTGCGCGTTAACCCTTGGCAAAAGGAACCTGTGGGGCGAAACCCGTCGGACACACGGCGGCGGGGGGGGGGGGGGGGGGGGGGGGGGTGGGGCCACACCGCCGGCGTCCCGCAGGCCCTTCGACAACCGTGATACCACCGCGCCGCCACCCCACCCCAGACCCCCCGCCTCCCT
>NZ_JBVJVY010000017.1:0-25970 GCF_055603265.1 Streptomyces sp. NPDC037288 | reverse complement strand
CCGGGATACACCGCCCACCGCCCCCCCCCCACCCCCCCCCCCCCCCCCCCCCCCCCCCCCCCCCCCCCCCCCCCCCCCCCCCCCCCCCCCCCCCCCCCCCCCCCCCGCCACCGTGACCGTCTGCCGCAGGTCCTTCAGAAGCCGTAGCCCATACGGCGCGACAGCTCGGCGCCGGCCGCCACCGTCCGCTTCGCCACCTCCGGCAGCCGGTCCGGATTCAGCCGGTACACCGGTCCCGAGACACTGATCGCGGCGATCACCTTGCCGTCATGCCCGCGCACCGGTGCCGCGACGGCGGCGAGCCCCAGCTCCAGCTCCTCGATCGTGACGCCGTAGCCCTGTTCGACCACGGCCTCCAACTCGGCGCGCAGCATCCCCGCCCCGGTGATCGTCCGGTCGGTGAACCGCGGCAACGAGCGCGCCAGCAGGCCCTCGCGCAGGGTGGGCGGCATGTGCGCGAGCAGCACCTTGCCGCTGGAGGTGGCGTGCAGCGGGGTGCGTCTGCCGAGCCAGTTCTGCGCGGTGACCGAGGCGGTGCCGCGGGCCTGCATGATGTTGACCGCCGCATCGTCGTCGAGCACGGCGATGTTCACCGTCTCGCCCAGTTCGTCGGCGACCTCGCGGCAGACCGGGACGCCCTCCTGGGAGATGTCCAGCCGCACTGCCGCCGCCCCCGCCAGGCGCAGCACGCCGGCCCCGAGGTAGTACTTGCCGCGGTCCTTCGCCTGGGCCACCAGGCCCCGGTTCTCCAGAACGCCGAGCAGCCGGAAGGCCGTGGACTTGTGGACGTCCAGTTCCTCGGCGATCTCCGTGACGCCCGCCTCGCCGTGCCGGGCGAGGATCTCCAGCACACTCACGGCGCGGTCCACCGACTGCACCGCGCTGACCGCGCCGCGGCCGCTCTGCCTCTCCGGGACTCGTCGGTTCTGCGTGGTCTCCTCGCTGCGGTCAGACTGCTTCTGCGTGGGGGTCATGGCTCAACTCTCACCACCTGTGGGCCCGGTTCGGGCCGCATCTGCGGGAAGCCCTTGACGCGGCGGTCGTCCCGCGCGGATTCTGTTGCGCATAGCGCGAAAGCATGCGCCATACGAAACACCATGTTACCGAACCGTCCGGATCCCGGAAGGGTGCCGGACGATCCGGACCCGGATGTCCGTCATTGCCTTGCCGCTGCATTCCCTTACCGCTACCGGGCCGGACCACCGCGGTCCGTGCTCCCGGCCGCATCCCTGACGCCTGCATCGAGCAGGTCCCGGACCGAGTGTCCCGGACCGAGAGGGGGGCCCGTGATTCCCGTCTGCCGCCTCGAAGACCTCCCCGAGGGCGAGGCCGTCCGCGTCGAGACCACACCGCCCATCGCCGTGTTCCGCACCGAAGACGGCGGGCTCTACGCCATCGACGACACCTGTACCCACCAGGACGCGTCCCTCTCCGAGGGCTGGCTGGAGGGCTGCCTGGTCGAATGCCCGCTGCACGCCGCGTCCTTCGACCTGCGCACCGGCGAACCGACCTGCCTGCCGGCCCGGCGCCCCGTCCGCACCCACCGCGTCACCGTCGAGGACGGCGTCGTCCACGTCCACCTCACCGCGGAGGAGGGCACGGCCGCATGAACACCGCCCACGGCCGGCCCGACCGTGTGAAGGGTGCCCGCGGCTGGTGGGGCCGACCGGACTTCGCCCGGGCGAGGCCCGGTCGCATGAACACCGCCGAGGGCCGGTGGGACCGCCCGAGTACTGTCCCCAGCCGCCACGGCCGCATCGGCACCGCCGGCGATCGTCGCGACGGCGACACCTCGCACGGCTACCGCTGCCGCACCGCCCGGGCCCGCAGACGGCCCGTGCTGCGACCCGTCACCGCGTGGCGCACCCGCAGCACACCCATGCGCCGTCCCTCCGCTGAGGCACCGGCCCGCCCCGACCACCCCGCCGCCCCCGCGAGGAGCCGTGCCGTATGAAGACCGTGACCATCGTCGGCGCCTCCCTCTCCGGGCTCTACGCGGCCCGGGAACTGCGCGCCCAGGGCTACGACGGCCGGCTGGTGATCGTCGGCGAGGAACCACACCGCCCCTATGACCGGCCTCCCCTCTCCAAGGACTTCCTCACCGGCCGCACCGACGAGGAGCACCTCGCCCTCACCGACGCCGACGACGCCGCCGCACTCGACGCCGAGTGGCTGCTCGGCGTCCGCGCCCGGGGGCTCGACACACGCGGTCGTACCGTCCTTCTCGAGGACGGCCGTACGGTCTCCACCGACGCCGTCGTCATCGCCACCGGTGCCGCCGCCCGCCGGATCCACGGCGAGAGCCTCGCCGGGGTGCACACCCTGCGCACCCTGGACGACGCCCGCGCCCTGCGCGCCGACCTCGTCCGGGGACCCCGCCGGGTCGTCGTCATCGGCGGCGGCTTCATCGGTGCCGAGACCGCCTCCTCGTGCGCCGGCCTGGGGCACGCGGTCACGGTGGTCGAGGCCGCGCCGCTGCCGCTGGTGCCCCAGTTCGGCGCCGGGATGGCCGCCGTCTGCGCCGCCCTGCACCGTCGCGGCGGGGTGGAGTTGATCACCGGGACCGGCGTGGCCGGCCTGCGCGGCACCGCCACCGTCACCGGTGTCGGCCTCACCGACGGCCGCACACTCCCCGCCGACCTCGTGATCATGGGCATCGGCGCCACGCCCAGCACCTCCTGGCTGATGGGCTCGACGCTCGCCCTCCATGACGGCGTGCTGTGCGACGACGGCTGCGCGACGGCCCTGGCCCAGGTGGTCGCGGTCGGGGACGTAGCGCGGGTGGGCGGGAGCCGGGCGGAGCACTGGACCTCCGCCACCGAGCAGCCCCGCGTCGCCGTGACCAACCTGCTCGCCGGCCGCACCGTCGAAACGGTGCGCACGGTGCCGTACTTCTGGTCCGACCAGTACGGCTCCCGCATACAGTTCGCGGGTCGGCAGCGTGACGGTGACACCGTCCGCGTCACCGAGGGCGAGATCACCGACGACGGTCCAGGCGAGGCCGGCTTCCTCGCCCACTACGAGCGGGACGGCCGTACCGTCGCTGTCCTCGGAGTGGACCGGCCGCGCGCCTTCATGCGGGCCCGCCGCGAACTCCAGCGGGAGAAGCGGGAGGAGCGGGAGCGGGGCGCACCGGCCGTGCTGTGACGGCGGGCTGGAGGCGTCCGGTACGGGTCACGCCCGGCTCGACTCGCGCCCGGCTCGACTCGCGCCCGGCTCGACTCGCGCCCGCCCGGTCAGGTCCCGCCCGGTCACGTCCCGACCAGCCAGGTCCCGCACGGTCGCGTTCCGACCGGGCGTGTTCCGCCCAGCCCGGGTCGCGTTCCGCTCGCGCCCGGCCCGGGTCGCGCCCGGCCAGAACCGCGCCAGGTCCCGGCCGCCCCCGGTAACGCCCGCTCAGGAATGCGACAACTGCCCCGCGCCGCCCCGCCGGCGTATCCGCTCCTGCTCACGCAGGGCCGCGCGCTCCTCGCGTCGGCGGGCGCGCCGCTCGCGGCGGAGCGCCCGGGCCGTGCTGCTCGGCTCGGAGACGACGCCGTACCGCTGGCTCCACACCTGGCGGGTCACCCACACGTCGACCACGGCCCAGGTGGCCACCACCGTGCTCGCCACGCTGCTGATCACCATGGGGAACGCCAGCCAGGACCCGGCCAACGTGCACAGGAACGCCACCATCGCCTGGATCAGCGTCACCGCCGTGATCAGGACCGCACGCACCGCCGCCGTACGCACCGGATCCGGCAGCGGGTGCCGCCGGGCGGGCTCCTCGACCCACAACGGCCGGTAGTCCGGCTGTTGTCCGCCGACGGCCTCCGCAGGGTGCCCACGCGCCGGAATGTCGCGATCCGACGCTTCCGGACGCCCCCGCGCCGCCGAGCGCCCCGCCACGCTCTCCTCGGGCGCTTCGCGCCGCTCCGCCGTGCCCATCACCGTGTCACTCCCCACCGCCAGCAGACCGCTCGCCCCCGGTGTCACAAGACTCCGGCTCCCCCAGTGGCTGCCCGGCTTGCGCAGTTTTACGCCGCCGGGGTGCGGGATGCGGCTCCTGTGGCCCATTCCGCCACCATTTCCCGTAGAGAAGACGAACGAGATCGCGGGAAGATTCCCCGCCAGCGAAAAAAACAAGCCAACCGCCCGGCCATGGCCGCACGGCCGAGCCGGGCGCGGGTATCGGATCGCGGTGGCAATCTCCCGTAATGCCCCGACAACTCGCCATGTCTCGCAGCCGAAGCGGAAGTTCATCCTCCGGACATGTCTTCGAGTTAACTGTGCGGCGGTAGTAGGCTCGCGCCGTTTGTTGACGCACATGTGTACCCCCGGCCCGCGGGGGTCGAGCTGGGGGAGGCCATGCGCTTTCGCGGGAAGTCGATCCGCCGGAAGATCGTGGCGCTGCTCCTCGTGCCGCTGGTGTCCCTGACCGCCATCTGGGGCTTCACCACGGTACTCACAGGGCGCGAAGTCGCCCGGCTGTTCCACGTGTCGGACGTCAAGGAGGACATCGGCTACCCCGCCGAGGACACCGTCCGCGTCCTCCAGCAGGAACGCCGCCAGACCCTCGTCTACCTCGCCGACCCGCGGGCCGCCGACGCCCTCACCGCGCTCCAGCGCACCCGCACCGCCACCGACCGGGCCATCGCCAGGATCCGGAAGAACGCCGGTGACCACGACGTCCTCGACGCCATGGACACGGACGACAGCGAACGCCTCACCGCCGTCCTCGACGCCTTCGACGGCCTCGACTCCCTGCGCCGCAGCGTCGAGGCGGGCACCGTGACCCGTGCTCAGGCCCTGGACCAGTACAACCGCCTCGTCGACCCCTGCTTCACACTGCTCGGCGCCCTCGAAGGCATCGACGACGTCGACCTGGACGCCCAGGCCCGTGCGATGGTCAACATCAGCCGCGCCCGCGAGCTGCTCTCCCGTGAGGACGCCCTGCTCGGCTCCTCCCTGGTCGTCGGCAGGCTCACCCGCGACGAGACCCGTGACATCTCCGACCTCGTCGCCCAGCGCACCGTCCTGTACGACGTCAGCCTGCCGCTGCTGCCCGCCGCCGAACGCGAACGCTACGAACGCTTCTGGAAGAACGCCACCACCGCCCCGCTGCGCGCGGCCGAACGAACCACCATCGGCACGGACTCCGGCACTCCGCACGGCGTCACGGCCCAGGGCTGGGACTCCGCGGCCGCGACCGTGCTGGACGACCTCGGCACCCTCGACGACCAGGTGGGCGACCGCTTCCAGGACCGTACGCACCCCGTGGCCGTAGGCGTCATCCTGCAGGCGGCCGTCGCGGGCCTCCTCGGCCTGGTCGCGCTGGTGCTCTCCGTCGTCCTGTCGGTCCGGATCGGCCGCGGCCTCATCCGCGACCTGCGCCAGCTGCGTCTGGAGGCGCACGAGGCCTCCGGCGTCCGGCTGCCCAGCGTGATGCGCCGCCTGTCCACCGGCGAACAGGTCGACGTCGAGACCGAGGTGCCGCGCCTGGAGTACGACAAGAACGAGATCGGAGAGGTCGGCCAAGCCCTCAACACCCTCCAGCGCGCCGCCGTCGAGGCCGCCGTCAAACAGGCCGAACTGCGCTCCGGCGTCTCCGAGGTCTTCGTCAACCTCGCCCGCCGCAGCCAGGTCCTGCTGCACAAGCAGCTCACCCTGCTCGACACCATGGAACGCCGCACCGAGGACACCGACGAACTCGCCGACCTCTTCCGCCTGGACCACCTCACCACCCGCATGCGGCGGCACGCCGAGGGCCTGGTGATCCTCTCCGGAGCCGCACCCTCCCGGCAGTGGCGCCGCCCGGTGCAGCTGATGGACGTCGTGCGCGCCGCGGTCGCCGAGGTCGAGGACTACGAACGCATCGAGGTACGGCGGTTGCCCCGGGTCGCCGTCACCGGCCCGGCCGTCGCCGACCTCACCCACCTCGTGGCCGAACTCCTGGAGAACGCGACGGTCTTCTCGCCCCCGCACACCGCCGTGCAGGTCTTCGGCGAGCGGGTCGCCAACGGCTTCACGCTGGAGATCCACGACCGGGGTCTCGGCATGACCGCGGAGGCGCTCCTGGACGCCAACCTGCGCCTCGCCGAGACACCCGAGTTCGAACTGTCCGACACCGACCGGCTCGGCCTGTTCGTGGTCAGCCGGCTCGCCCAGCGCCAGAACGTCCGGGTCTCCCTCCAGCCGTCGCCCTACGGCGGCACCACCGCGGTCGTCTTCATCCCCGACGCGCTGCTGAGCGACGACGTACCGGACACCAACGGCATCGGCTTCCGCCTGGACCGGGACCGCCCGGAGAAGGGCATCGCGCAGGCGGGGAGCCGTGCCACCGGACGGTCCGCGGTGCCGGCACAGCTGCCCGGTCTGCCGACCTCGCTGCTGGACGGCCCCGTCGAGCTGGAGGCGCCCGTCGACCTCGACGCCATCGACGGCTTCCCCGGCGTCCTGGCCGACGAGGACAGCGAGCGCGGCGGGCTGTTCCGGCCCAGCCGCTCCCGCTCCCGTACCGAAGGGCAGACACCCTCCGCGTCCGCCGACCGGTCGCCGCGCGAGGAGGCCGAGGAACGCGGGCCCATCCCGCTGCCGCGCCGGCAGACCCCCAAACTGGTCAGCTCGCACGGCAAGCCCGTCACCGGCCAGCGGACCCGCCGCGACGAACCGGAGCAGCAGCCCTCCGCCGCATCCCGCCGCCCCGACACGGGCGGACCGGCTCCGCTGCCCGCACGCCGGCGCACCACGGCCTCCCGCCGCCCCGCCGAACTCACCGACCGCGCTCAGGAACGCGGCACGGCTCCCGCCGACGGCACCGCCCCGACCCCCGACGTCCCCGCCCTCCCCCGCCGCACCCGGCCCGGGTCACCCAGCGGGGCCGACACGGGTGCCGCGGGTCGGCCGGACGGCGGCGGTACCGGTCGGTCGGATGGCGCCGTCACGGGTCGGTCGGGCGGCGGCGCCACAGGCTGGCCGGGTGGGGATGTCACGGACCGGTCGGATGGCGGCGCCACGGACTGGACGGATCGGGGCGCCCTGGACCGGTCGGACGAGGGTCCGGCCCAGGCTGCCACTGATCGGGCCCGTTTCGGCGGCGAGACCGAAGCTGCTGGTGAGAGCGCCGGATTCGATGGTGGCGGGGCGGCGACTCTCGGTGGGCGGGGCCGCATTGGTGGTGGCGAGGCCGAACTCGCCGGTGGGCAGGTCGGCTTTGGCGGTGGCGAGGTCGAACTCGCCGGTGGACAGGGGCCTTTCGGTCGTGGCGCGGTGGAGCCTGCCGGAGAGCGGGACCGTTACCGTGGTTCTGGCGAGCCGACCGGCGAAAGGTTCCGTCCAGGTGGTGGACCTGCCGAACCCTCCGTCGAAGAGCCCCGGCGGGGTGGCGCCCGGTCCGGCCGCGAGGCCCTGCCCGCCCGGGACACGTCCCCGCCGACCGGGACCAGCGGCGTCACCGGGACCAGCGGTCCCGGGACCACCGGGGCGGGCGCCGCGGTGGCCCCCGAGCCGGCCACCGGATCCCTGCCCCGGCGGGTCCGCCAGGCCAGCCTGGCCCCCCAGCTCAAGCAGGACACCGTGCGGCGCGCCGAACGCGCGGCGCAGCCCGCCGACCGCGACGCCGAGGAGGTCCGCGGCCGGATGGCCTCGCTCCAGCGTGGCTGGCAGCGCGGCCGGCGGGAGAACGCCGCGGGCGACGACGCCCACAACGGCACAGCACAAGGAACGACTAAGGGGGACGGTCGATGACCGCACCGAAGGCGACCGGCCACACGGCGACGAACAACGGGGAGCTGAACTGGCTCCTGGACGACCTGGTCGACCGGGTCGCCAGCATCCGCAAGGCCGTCGTCCTGTCCGGCGACGGGCTGCCAACGGGTGTGTCCAAGGACCTGACCAGGGAGGACAGCGAGCATCTGGCCGCCGTCGCCTCCGGCTTCCACAGCCTCGCCAAGGGGGTGGGCCGTCACTTCGACGCGGGCAGCGTCCGGCAGACGGTGGTCGAACTGGACGACGCCTTCCTGTTCGTGACCGCCGCCGGTGACGGCAGCTGCCTCGCCGTCCTCTCCGACGCCGACTCCGACGTCGGGCAGGTCGCCTACGAGATGACCCTCCTGGTCAAGCGGGTCGGCGTGCATCTGGGCACCGCTCCGCGCACCGATCTGCCCGCAGGCGGGTAGTGGGATGACATGAGCGGAGACGATCAGGGAAGAAACCACTGGTTCGACGACGAGGCCGGACCGGTCGTCCGTCCGTACGCCATGACGCGCGGCCGCACCACGAGTCCCGCCCAGCACCGGCTGGACCTGATCGCGGTGGTCGTCACGGAGTCCGAGGCGGGTGACCCGGAAAGGGATCCGACGCTGTCGCCCGAGCACGTGGAGATCGTCGGACTCTGCCGCGACGAACCGCAGTCGGTCGCCGAACTCGCCGCCGAACTCGATCTGCCGGTCGGTGTGGTGCGCGTCCTCATCGGCGACCTCGTGCACACGGAACTCGTCCATGTCACGCGTCCGGTGCCCCCGGCCGAGCTGCCGGACGAGAGCATCCTGCGCGACGTGATCAACGGCCTCCGGGCGCTGTGACCGGCACGGAAACGGAGCACTGAGGTGACAGGCCGGCACTCGCCGCACGGACCCGGAGTCCCGGCACGGCCGCTACCGGTCAGGCCCGAGGAGTTCGCCGTCCCACCGGGGAGCGTCGCGGGGGACGCGTCCCCACGGGAGAGGGGCGGCGGCACCGACCGGGTGCGGCGGTCCGGTCGTACGGCCACCGGCCTGGTGCCGAGCGGCTCGGCCGGAGCCGGTCCGGGAGGCGCACGCCACGCACGCGACGAGCAGGCATCGACACCCCGGGCGGCTGGCGGAGAGCCCTGGCGGCGGCCACGGCCGGCCGTCGCCCGACCCCCATCAAGCAGGAATCAAGCAGGAGAAGAGATCGATGATCTTCGGGCGTTCTGAGCGCGGCAAGCCCCCCGTCGAGCCGGTCACGCTCAAGATCCTCGTGGCCGGCGGCTTCGGCGTGGGCAAGACGACCCTCGTCGGTGCGGTCAGCGAGATCAGGCCGCTGCGCACCGAGGAACTGCTCACCGAGGCCGGGCGCCCGGTCGACGACACCAGCGGGGTGGAGGGCAAGCACACCACCACCGTGGCCATGGACTTCGGCCGGATCACCCTGCGCGAGGACCTGGTGCTGTACCTCTTCGGCACGCCGGGGCAGGAACGGTTCTGGTTCATGTGGGACGAGCTGTCCGAGGGCGCGCTCGGTGCCGTCGTCCTCGCCGACACCCGGCGCCTGGAGGACTGTTTCGCCGCCGTGGACTACTTCGAGCGGCGTTCCATCCCCTTCCTCGTCGGCGTCAACTGCTTCGAGGGAGCTTCCCGTTACCCCGCCGAGGCCGTCCGGCAGGCCCTCGACCTGGACGAGGGCGTACCGGTCCTGCTGTGCGACGCGCGTGACCGGGAATCGGTCAAGGACGTGCTCGTCGGAGTCGTCCAGCACGCCATGGACTACGCCGCCGACCGCCGCCAGCCCGTCCTCGGCTGACCACCGCCGGCGCGCCCTCGGCCGGCCGGCGGGCACGGCCCGCACCCCCGCCGACCGGGGTACGGGCCGTGGTCCGGTGAAGAGCGCTTGCGCGGGCGATGCGACGACCGTGAGGAGCGCTTGCGCGGGCGATGCGAAGACCGTGACGAGCGCTTGGGCGGGCGATGCGAAGACGACCGCGAGGCGCGCCGCACGCGCGCGTGCCGGCGCGCCTCGCCCCGCCCGCCTCCTACGCGTCCTGCGCGCCCTCCTCCAGCCAGCCGAAGCTCCTCTCCACGGCCCTGCGCCAGTTGCGGTACTCGCGGTCGCGCACCGACGGCTCCATCGCGGGCGTCCACTCCGCGTCCCGCTGCCAGTGCGACTTCAGCTCGTCCAGGCCGTTCCACACACCCGTTGCCAGACCGGCCGCGTAGGCGGCGCCCAGACAGGTCGTCTCCGACACGCGGGGCCGGATCACCGGCACGCCGAGCACGTCCGCCTGGTGCTGCATGAGCAGGTTGTTCTGTGTCATGCCGCCGTCGACCTTCAGCGTGGTGATCCGTACCCCGGAGTCCTGGCGCATGGCGTCCACGACCTCCCGGGTCTGCCAGCTCGTCGCCTCCAGCACCGCACGCGCGAGGTGCGCCTTGGTGACGTACCGGGTGAGACCGGTGACCACACCGCGCGCGTCGGAGCGCCAGTAGGGCGCGAACAGGCCGGAGAACGCGGGCACGATGTAGGCGCCGCCGTTGTCCTCGACGCTCGCCGCCAGCGTCTCGATCTCGTCGGCGCTGCGGATGATCCCGAGCTGGTCGCGGAACCACTGGACCAGCGCGCCCGTTATCGCTATGGACCCTTCCAGGCAGTACACCGGCGCCTCCTCGCCGATCTTGTAGCCCATCGTCGTCAGCAGCCCGCTCTTGGACGGCACCGGCCGGTTCCCGGTGTTCAGCAGCAGGAAGCTCCCGGTTCCGTATGTGTTCTTCGCGCTGCCCACGTCGTAGCAGGCCTGCCCGAAGACGGCTGCCTGCTGGTCGCCCAGCGCGGAGGCCACGGGCACCCCGGCGAGCTGCCCGACCGCCGTGCCGTACACCTCGGCGGAGGACCGGATCTCGGGCAGGACAGTCTCGGGCACGTTCATGGCGGACAGGATGGCGGGATCCCACTGGAGCGTTTCCAGGTTCATCAGCATGGTGCGGCCGGCGTTCGTGACGTCGGTGACGTGCCGGCCGCCCTCGGTGCCGCCGGTCAGGTTCCAGATCAGCCAGGAGTCGATGGTTCCGAAGGCGATCTCGCCGCGTTCGGCCCGCTCCCTGAGGCCGGGCACATGGTCCAGCAGCCAGGCCGCCTTGGGACCGGAGAAGTAGCTGGTCAGCGGTAGCCCGGTCGGCTCGCGGAAGCGGTCCTGGCCGTCCGCGCCGCCCAGTTCGTCGCACAGGGCCGCGGTACGGGTGTCCTGCCAGACGATCGCGTTGTGCACGGGCTTGCCGGTGGCGCGGTCCCACAGGACCGTCGTTTCCCGCTGGTTGGTGATGCCGAGCGCGCTCAGTTGGTCGGCGCGCAGCCCGGCCTTGGCCAGTGCTCCGGCCACCACGGCCTGTACCTTTGACCAGATCTCGGTGGCGTCGTGCTCCACCCAGCCCGGCTTGGGGAAGATCTGGCGGTGCTCGCGCTGGTCGACGGCGACGATCGCGCCGCCGTGGTCGAAGACGATGCAACGGCTGGACGTGGTGCCCTGGTCGATGGCGGCGACGTACTTCTGGGCGGTGTCCGTCATGGCTGTCCCTGGGTCGCTGGGTCGGGTCGCTGGGGCGTGCAGCGTGCCGGCTGGAAGGCCGCGTAGCAGTCGCTGGGTCGGCGGGCCGCGGTGTGGTCGCTGGGTCAGAAGGCCGCGTTGTAGACGAGGCCCGCGAGCGCCCCGCCGATGAGCGGGCCGACCACCGGGATCCAGGCGTAACCCCAGTCGGACGTGCCCTTGTTCGGGATCGGCAGGAAGGTGTGCACGATGCGCGGGCCGAGGTCGCGGGCCGGGTTGATGGCGTAGCCGGTGGGCCCGCCGAGCGAGAGGCCGATACCGACGACGAGCAGCGAGACGATCAGCGCCGTGATGCCGGACTCGCCGAGTCCCTTCGTCAGTCCGAAGGCGAGCACGGGCAGCACCAGGGCCATCGTCGCGATGATCTCGGTGACGAGGTTGGCGATCGGGCTCCGGATCTCCGGGATGGTCGAGAAGATGCCGAGCGTCGGCACCGGTTCGTCGGCCGTGCCCTCGGTGGTGCCCTCCTTGCGGACGTTGGCCTGGAACTGCGCGAGGTACACCAGGTAGGCGAGGACGGCACCCAGCATCGCGCCGACGATCTCGCCCAGCAGATACACCCAGACCTTGCCCCACTTGCCGGTGTCCACGGCGATGCCGATGGTGACCGCGGGATTGAGCTGGCCC
Source organism: Streptomyces sp. NPDC037288 (assembly GCF_055603265.1). Lineage (NCBI taxonomy): Bacteria > Bacillati > Actinomycetota > Actinomycetes > Kitasatosporales > Streptomycetaceae > Streptomyces > Streptomyces sp. NPDC037288. The sequence continues at coordinate 14,026 of NZ_JBVJVY010000017.1, read as the reverse complement.
CCGGAGAGGGGAGCGGCGGTGTACGCGCCCGCGAGGACGCCGAAGCCCCAGCCGAACGCGATGACGACCCAGCCCGAGGCCCGCGCCTTGGAGTACCTGAGAGTGACGGCGGCGCAGACTCCCGCCCCGAACAGGATCAGGATCGCGGTACCGATGACCTCGCCGGCGAAAATGTCTCCGTTGCTCATGGCGGCTCCCTTGGCGCCGTCCGGGGGCGCTCGGCCCCGGCCTCCGTGCAGGAAAGTTCGTGGCGACTTCAGCCGGAGGCAGGGAGCCCCGCGCCCCGCCCGGCGTCCGTGACGAGCGTGCCGTCGCAGCCGTATCGCCGGGAAAGGACGGGCCGTGGAAAAGGACAGACCCGCGGCGCAGTGCCTGATAACGCCGAGAATGTACGGCGATGTCGGCTGACACCGGGAAGTGTTCACCGGCGCCACGGGGGCGTCAAGGTTGCCGACGGCGACGGTGACAGCGATGAACCCGGCGGCCCTGTCGTTGCTGCTGGAGGGCAACGAACGTGAACGGGACGGACGTTCACCACCCCGGCTCCGCGGTCACGTACCCGGCCTGGGCCGTTGCCGCCCCTTGGCCGCGCCGGACCTCGTGACCGGGCAGCCCGGCGCGTCCCAGCACCCAGCTCGCGCCGTGCAGCGCCTTGGCCGCCTTCTTCAGCGGAGCGAGGTGCGCGGCGGCCTGGCGGTGGTCGCCCACGCTTCCCGGTGCGCACACCACGGTCGCGAGGGAGAGCGTGACCGGCCGGCCTCCCGCCGACCAGGGCGCGTCGAGAACAGCGGCGACCAGCGCATCGAGTGCCTCCTCCTCGGCCATCACCAGGAAGTCGTCCCCGCCGATGTGCCCCACGCGTGCGTGCCCCGACACGGCATGCTGCAGGGCTCGCCCCACCGCCCGGATCAGCTCGTCGCCCGCGGCGAACCCGGCACCGTCGTTGACCTGCTTGAAGTGGTCGATGTCCAGCCAGCTGAGCGCGAACGTCCGGCCGTCCGTGATCCACCGGTCCACCTCACCCGTGATCGCGTCCGAACCGGGCAGCCGGGTCAGCGGATTGAGCCCGGCCGCCTCCTCGACCCGACTCTCCGCCAGCGCCCGCACCAGGTCCGCGAGCCGTACGACACCCACGCACCGCCCGTGCCGGTCGACCACCGTGACATCGTCCGAGGTCCGGTCCCGGCCGCCGATCGCGACGACGTCCAGCACCTGCCAGGCGGTGGCGTCGACGCCGACCGTACGGGGCGCGTCCCCCAGCTTGAAGGCCGGCCGGTCGGCGTACAGGGCGTGCCCGTAGCGGCCGGACATCGACAGCAGGAACCGGGAGCGGTGCACCGACCGCACGGGCCGGCCGGCCTGGTCGACCAGCAGAACACCGGAGACGTCCGGCGATCCGGTCAGCAGCGCGCGCACCTGCCCCGCCGAGGCGGTCACCGGCAGTACGGCGGCCGGGCGCACGAACTCCCGCACCGACGGGCCGGAGAGGGGTACGCCGACGGCGCCGGGGGAGCGGGGCGGAACGTATACGTCCGCGGCGGGGATCCGGGCCGGGGGTGCGAACAGCTCGCCCTGGGCCAGCTGCGCCCCGGCCGACAGCGCCGCCGCGCACTGCAGTTCGGTCTCGACCCCCTCCACCGCGACGAGGGAACCCAACTCCTCGCACAGCGTGCGCATCGCCCGTACCGCGGCCGGCCGGGACAGCAGCGAGGCGTCGAGCTTGACCAGGTCGGGGGAGAGGTCGGTGAGCAGCCGAAGCGGTATGTCGCCGTCGCCGATGCCGTCCGCGCTGATCCGGAACCCCTGCTCGCGCAGCGCGGCCACCGCGTCCAGCAGGGCCTGTTGCGGCACGTGCGTGCAGGGTGGCACCACGTCGAGCGTCACCTCCCAGGGCATCCGCCCGGCCGCGCGCACGGCGTCGTGCAGCGGGGTCAGGCCGCCGAGGTCGGCGAGGGTGGCCGCGAACACGTTGAGGTGCAGCGGCAGCAGGGTCTCCTTGCGGGTCGCGGCGCGGAGCGCCAACACCGTGAGTTTACCGTCGAGTTCCGGGTCCCGGCGGGCCTCGGCCAGGATGTCACCGGTCTCCGGGCGGGCAAGTGTCTCCAGTGCCGCGACCGCGCCCGTCCTGAGGTTGACCACCGGCTGGAAGGCGAAGCGGAGAGTGTCCGTCCAGGAGTGCACGGGAGCATGATGGCGCCGCCGGAGTGCGCCCAGGCGCAGTTCATAAGACGTTCACGCAGCATTCCGGGCTGATCACACAGCGTGGACGACCCTCGTAGTCACGCGTGCGTGCCGTACGACGGTCTCGGCCCGTGCGCGTCACCGCACCGCGATCACCGCCGAACCGTGCCCGAACAGCCCCTGGTTGGCGGAGATGCCCACCCGCGCCCCGGCGATCTGCCGGTCGCCCGCCGCACCTCTCAACTGCCAGGTCAGCTCGCACACCTGGGCGATGGCCTGGGCCGGCACCGCCTCCCCGAAGGAGGCAAGACCGCCACTGGTGTTGACGGGTGTCCTGCCGCCCGGGGCCGTCGCGCCCTCCCGCAGGAGCTTCGCCCCTTCGCCCTCGCCGCACAGCCCCAGGTCCTCGTACCACTGCAACTCCAGTGCGGTGGACAGGTCGTAGACCTCGGCCAGGGACAGGTCCTCGGGGCCTGTGCCCGCCTCCTCGTAGGCCGCCCGGGCAATGGACGCCCGGAAGGTGCCGCCGGGGCACTGCGCGGCGAGCGCTGAGTCCGTGGCGATGTCGGGGAGGTCCAGCACCGTGTTGGGGAAGCGCGGTGTCACCGTCGACACCGCCCGGATCCGCACCGGCCGGGCGACACCGTGCCGATGCGCGAAGTCCAGGCTGGAGAGCACCAGGGCCGCGCCGCCGTCGGAGGTGGCGCAGATGTCGAGCAGCCGCAGCGGGTCGGCGACCACCGCGGACGCGGCGACCTCCTCGGCGGTGACCCGCTTGCGGTAGCGCGCGTACGGGTTGAGCGCACCCATGGCGGCGTTCTTCACCTTCACCAGGGCGAAGTCCTCCGGTGTGTCCCCGTGCACCGCCATCCGCCGCCGCGCGTACAGCCCGAAGTACGTCGGGTTCGTCGCGCCCAGCAGACGGAAGCGCAGCCAGTCCGGATCGTCGGGGCGCTCCCCGCCCGCGGGCCGGAAGAACCCCCTGGGCGCCGCGTCCGCCCCCACCACGAGGACGACGTCGGCGAGCCCGGCGAGGATCTGCGCCCGCGCCGCGGCGATCGCCTGCGCGCCGGAGGCGCACGCCGCGTACACACTGGCGACCCTGGCTCCCTGCCAGCCCAGGGCCTTGGCGAACGTCGCTCCCGCCACATACCCGGGATAACCACCACGCACCGTGTCCGCGCCCACGACCGAGCCGACGTCGCACCACCCGACACCGGCGTCCGCGAGCGCCGCGCGGGCCGCCGCCGTCCCGTACTCCACGAAGGAGCGTCCCCACTTGCCCCATGGATGCATGCCCGCGCCGAGCACCGCCACGTCCATCGTCACGCCCTCACCCCCGTCGGCCGCCAGTGCCAGGTCGTCCAGGTCGTCTCCGCGTCCTCGTGGAGCACTCCGGGGACGACCTCCACCTCCATGCCCACCGTCAGATCGGCGACGGTGATCCCGGGAGCCGCCTGCCCCAGCACCACGATCCGCTCGGCCTCCAGCTCCACCGCGATCAACGCGTACGGCTCCCACGGAAGTTCCGGGTTGCTCACATAGGGTGACGGCGGACGGTAACGACTGTCCGTGTACGACCAGATTCGTCCCCTTCGCGACAGGAGGGCCTCCTCCAGCGAGTCGCCGTCGCAGCGAGGGTTGCGGCAGCGCACGTCCTCGCGCGGGAAGAACACCGTGGCGCAGGACGAGCAGCGGGTGCCCAGGAGCCGGAAGTCGTCCCCCTCGCCGGTGAACCAGCCGGCGACCGCGGGTGTGCGTGTGTGCGGCAAGACCTCTCCTCACCACGTTTCTGACGAAGCGTCAGGAGTGTGTCACGGCTAGCCGGAAATGGGCAGGGGCGTGGTGCCGGCCGCCCCGCCCCGCATACGCGGGAATCGCCTCCGCATACGCGGGAATCGCCTCCGATCGCCTCCCGGCCGGACCGCAAACCTGGTAGACGCAGGGGACATGACACGACTCACCCGTGCGGTCCGCGGTCTCGTCACCGTCCTCGCCGCCCTGCTGGCCGTAACCGCCTCCTCCGCCACCGCCCAGGCGAACCCGGAGCCAGGAGCGCCGAGGGACTTCGTCGCCCTGTCGACCGTGGACCCGACGATCATCCAGGAGATGCGCTACTTCACCCGGCACAACTTCGTCGGCGGGCGCATCGACGGCTACGAGCAACCGATCTGCATCCTCACCCGCCCGGCGGCGGAAGCCCTGCACAGGGCCCAGCTGAAACTGCTGCGCAAGGGCTACACGCTCAAGGTGTACGACTGCTACCGGCCGCAGCGCGCCGTGAACCACTTCGTCCGCTGGGCCGAGGACCTCGACGACCAGGCGATGAAGGGCGAGTTCTACCCGAACGTCGACAAGACCCGCCTGTTCGAGGACGGCTACATCGCGGAGAAATCCGGCCACAGCCGCGGCTCGACCATGGACCTCACGATCGTGAAGCTCCCGGCGAGGCCGACGCGGCCCTACCACCCCGGAGAGCCACTCGTGCCCTGTTACGCGCCCAAAGACGAGCGTTTCCCTGACAACTCTGTCGACATGGGCACGGGATTCGACTGCTTCGACACCCTCGCGCACACGCTCGACCCGCGCATCCAGGGCGAACAGCGCGCCAACCGCCTGTTGCTCAAGAACACCCTCGAGAGCCTCGGATTCGTGAACCTCGCCGAGGAATGGTGGCACTTCACCTACCAGCCCGAGCCCTATCCGGACACCTACTTCGACTTCCCCGTGTCCTGGAAGTCGCTCATCAGCAGGCACTGAGCCGCCCGCGGAAGACGCCCCTCTTCTGATCGGATACAGTCCGCGCGTGTCCGAAACCCAGCACTCAACTGCCAACTCCGTACCGGACTCCCACTGTTCGAGCTGCGGTTCGCCCTATGGACAGGGCGTTTCCGGCTGGCCGCGCACCTGCCCGTCGTGCGGAACCGTCGCCTACCGCAATCCACTGCCGGTCGCGATCGCGCTCCAGCCCGTGTACGACACCAAGGGCACGGCCCTGGTCGTGATCACCCGCACCATCGCCCCCGCGCGCGGAGGCACGGCACTGCCCGGCGGTTACATCGACGACCGGGAGGACTGGAAGCAGGCCGTCGTACGCGAACTCAAGGAGGAGACCGGCATCGACGCGGCCGCGCGCGACGTCCGGCTCGTGGACGCCATGAGCTCGCCCGACGGCCACCTGCTGCTGTTCGGACTCCTCCCGGAGCGTCCGGTGGAGGGACTCCCGTCCTCCGACCGCACGAACGAGACCGAGGGCTGGCAGCTGCTGCGCAGGCCCGAGGAACTCGCCTTCCCCCTGCACACCGTGGCCGTACGGGCCTGGTTCGAGGGCCGGTACATCTGAGACCCCGGCTCAGCCGAGCCCTCACGGCTGACCCGGGCGAACCGGCTCAGCCGAGCCCTGGCACCGAGCAGACCGGCCAAGCCGAGCCGTCACGCCGGGCAGCCGGCCCAGCCCAGGTCCTCGCGCCGGCCCCGGCGCCGGTCGGGCCGGCTCGGCGGAGCGCTCGCGCCGGGCAGGCGGCTCAGTCCGGCCCCCTCGCGCCGGCGCCGGGCAGGGCGGCTCAGCCCAGGCCCCGGACCCGCACCGGATAGGGCGGCTGGGCAGAGCCGTCCTCCCGTTCCCGGGTGACCGCCACCCCACGGCCCTCCCGGCGGACGACGTAGCGTTCGATCTCCGGTTCGTCCCAGCCGTCGCCCGCGTCCGGTACGACGAGGCCGCCCCCCGTGCGGCCACGCGCGGGTGCCCACACCTCCAGCTCGAGGCCGCCGTCGGTTCCGCGCACGGGGATGACCGCGCCCGCGCGCGCGAACACCGGTATCCGCGACAGCGGCGCGTCGACGAGGACCTGCGCCGGTCCTTCGAAGGCCCGCTCCGTCACCGTGTCGTACCAGCGGCCCCGCGGCAGCTGCACCGCCCGCCGGTCGGCGCCCGGGTCCAGCACCGGCGCCACCAGCAGACCGTCCCCGAGCAGAAACGTGTCCTCACAGTCGCGCAGCGCCCGGTCCTCCGGCGACCCCCACCACAACGGCCGCACATACGGCGCGCCGGTGCGCCGCGCCAGATGCGCCAGGGTCACGAAGTACGGCAGCAGCCGCCGCCGTTCGAGCAGCACCACGCGCGCGTGCTCCAGTACCTCGGCCCCGAACTCCCAGGGCTCCCTGCGTCCCGCCCGCAGACTCGCGTGCGTGCGAAAGAGTGGCAGAAACGCGCCGAGCTGGAACCACCTGAGGTACAGCTCCGGCGACGGTCTGCCGTCGTATCCGCCCACGTCCGGGCCCGAGTACGGCACCCCGCACAGACCGAGCCCCAGCACCAGCGACACAGACGCCCGCAGCCCCGGCCAGCCCGTCGCCACGTCCCCGGACCAGGTGCCCCCGTAGCGCTGCATCCCCGCCCAGCCCGAGCGGGAGAACAGGAAGGGCCGCTCCTGGCGCGACAGCCGGCGCAGCCCCTCGTAAGCCGCACGGGCCATGCACAGCGCGTACGCGTTGTGCGCTTCCCGGTGGTCGCCCCCGCGCCCCTCCAAGGCGTGCCGTGCCGAACGCGGCAGCGTCGGTTCCCCGAAGGCGTTGAACGACGTCGGCTCGTTCATGTCGTGCCAGAACCCCGCGAAGCCCTGCCCCAGCCGCTCCTCGTAGAGCCCACCCCACCATTCACGCACGCGCGCGTGCGTGAAGTCCGGGAAGACCGACTCCCCGGCCCACACCACACCCCGCACCTCGCGCCCCGAGGCGTCCCGCACGAACGCGTCCACGGCCGAACCACCGTCGTACACGGCATTGCCCGGCGCGGCCCGCACGGCCGGATCGACGATCGACACCAGCCGGATCCCGTCCCGGCGCAGCTCGTCGGCGAGTTGGGGCAGCTTCGGGAAACGGTCCTGGTCGACGGTGAACACCTGGTGGTCGTCGAAGTGGTCGATGTCCAGATGGACGGCGTCCAGCGGCAGACCGCGCTCCTGGTAGCCCGCGACGATCCGGCGCACCTCCTGCTCGCTGCCGAAACCCCACCGCGCGTGGTGGTGGCCGAGCGCCCACGAGGGCGGCAGCGCGGGCGCCCCGGTCAGCGAGGCCCAGGTGTGCAGCACGCGCGCGGGGGCGCCCACCATCACCCAGCAGCGCAGCGGACCACCGTCCATCCGCACCTCGCAGCGCCCCGCCCGGTCGTGCCCGGACCCGGCGCCCTCCTCGCCCTCCCGCAGCACCACAGTGCCGTCCCACGTGGTGTCGTGGAAGACCAGATGCGTGCCGGCATCGGCCACCACCAGCTGCACCGGCATCGTCAGATACAGCGGATCGTCGCCGGGGCCGAACGCCCGCCCGGGATCGGAGTTCCACAGCCGGTACGTGCCGTCCCGCAGCCGCGGCCCCGACGCCCGGCCGCCCAGACCGAAGAAGCGGGCGTCCGCCGCCACCTCCGACCGCTGCATCCACCGCGCCGTGCCCCCACCGACCGGTTCCCACCAGCGCGGCGGCAGATCCCGCCGCAGGGTCACCCCACCGGGCGTGCACACTTCAATCGCACCGTGCCGCGAGACGGTGACCGTCACGCGCTCGGCGACCACCCGCCAGCCACCGTCCTTGTCCGGCTCCAGCACCGCCCGCGCATCAGGCTCCGGACAGCTCCCCGCGAGCGCGTAAGAGGGCTGCGGACCAGCCCCGTCCCACCCCCAGAACACCGCCCCGTTCACCGCCACGGTGATCCGCAGCTCGGACCGGCCGAACCGGATCAGCCCGCCACCCGGCCCCGGCTCCACGCTCTGCACCTGCCCCGGGACCCGCGCCCGCTCGGCCCCCCGCCGTGGCAGCCCGGCGGCGTCGATCCGCCTCCTGCGCCATGCGGACCGTACGGTACGCAACCCGCGAGCCGCCCTCCCCGAACCGACCACACTCACCGAACGCACCAGGTCACGACCGTCCATGCTGCTCACCCTGCCACTGAGCACCCCACGCGCGCGTGTCGTTCAACTGCCGTTCACCCGTGCCGGGACCACATCTTCACGACACCGACTATGTGGGGCGCACCCTGGTGCAGAAGTCGATCACATGGCATCGTCCCTGTCAGCCGCGTCACGCGCACACCCCAGCCCGTGCGCGGACCGACGCACACGACGCGCACAGCCCGGGAGCCACCCCATGTCGACAGCGAACCCCCAGCCGCTCTGGCAGCCCGATCCCGCGCGGATCGCCCAGGCCCGCATCACCCAGTTCCAGGCATGGGCCGCCGAGCACCACGGCGCCCCGGCCGAAGGCGGCTACCCCGCACTGCACCAGTGGTCCGTCGACCAGCTGGACACCTTCTGGAAAGCCGTCACGGAGTGGTTCGGCGTACGCTTCTCGACGCCCTACGCGCGCGTGCTCGGCGACCGCACCATGCCCGGCGCCCAGTGGTTCCCCGGAGCCACCCTCAACTACGCCGAGCACGCCCTGCGCGCCGCGGCCGACCGCGCGGACGAACCCGCCGTGCTCTACGTGGACGAAACCCACGAACCGCGCCCGGTGACCTGGTCCGAGCTGCGCCGCCAGGTCGGCTCCCTCGCCGCCGAACTCCGCGCCCTCGGCGTACGCCCCGGCGACCGCGTCAGCGGCTACCTGCCCAACATCCCGCAGGCCGTCGTCGCCCTCCTCGCCACGGCCGCCGTCGGCGCCGTCTGGACCTCCTGCGCCCCCGACTTCGGCGCCCGCAGCGTCCTCGACCGCTTCCAGCAGGTCGAACCCGTCGTCCTGTTCACCGTCGACGGCTACCGGTACGGCGGCAAGGAGCACGACCGCCGCGAGATCGTCGCCGAGCTGCGCCGCGAGCTGCCCACCGTGCGCGCCGTCGTCCACATCCCGCTGCTCGGCACCCAGGCACCCGAGGGCGCCGTGGAGTGGTCGACGCTGACGGCCGGGAACACCGAGCCCGTCTTCGACCAGGTCCCCTTCGACCACCCCCTGTGGGTGCTGTACTCCTCCGGCACCACCGGCCTGCCCAAGGCCATCGTCCAGTCCCAGGGCGGCATCCTCGTCGAACACCTCAAACAGCTCGGCCTGCACTGCGACCTCGGCCCCGAGGACCGTTTCTTCTGGTACACCTCGACCGGCTGGATGATGTGGAACTTCCTTGTCTCCGGCCTGCTCACGGGCACGACGATCGTCCTGTACGACGGCAGCCCCGGCTACCCGGACACCGGCGCCCAGTGGCGGATCGCCGAACGCACCGGAGCCACCCTGTACGGCACCTCCGCGGCCTACGTCATGGCCTGCCGCAAGGCCGGCGTCCACCCCGCACGTGACTACGACCTGACCGCGGTGAAGTGCGTCGCCACGACCGGCTCCCCGCTGCCGCCCGACGGCTTCCGCTGGCTGCACGACGAGGTCCGCGACGGCCTGTGGATCGCCTCCGTCAGCGGCGGCACCGACGTCTGCTCCTGCTTCGCCGGCGGCGTACCGACGCTCCCGGTGTACACCGGTGAGCTCCAGGCCCCCGGTCTCGGCACCGACCTGCAGGCCTGGGACCCCAGCGGCAAGCCCGTCATCGACGAGGTCGGCGAGCTGGTCGTCACCAACCCCATGCCTTCCATGCCGATCCGTTTCTGGAACGACCCCGACGGCAGCCGCTACCACGACAGCTACTTCGACACCTACCCCGGCGTCTGGCGGCACGGCGACTGGATCACGGTCACCTCGCGCGGCACCGTGATCATCCACGGCCGTTCCGACTCGACCCTCAACCGGCAGGGCGTGCGCATGGGTTCGGCCGACATCTACGAGGTCGTCGAGCGCCTGCCCGAGATCAAGGAGTCCCTGGTCATCGGCATCGAGCAGCCCGACGGCGGCTACTGGATGCCGCTGTTCGTACACCTCGCTCCCGGCGCCACCCTCGACGAGGCCCTCCTGCACCGCATCAAGCAGACGATCCGCGAACAGCTCTCACCACGCCACGTCCCCGACGAGATCATCGAGGTCCCCGGCGTCCCGCACACCCTCACCGGCAAGCGCATCGAGGTCCCGGTCAAGCGCCTGCTGCAGGGCACCCCCCTCGAGAAGGCGGTCAACCCCGGCTCCATCGACAACCTCGCCCTGCTCGGCTTCTACGAGGAACTCGCCCGCAAACGCGCCTGAACCCCCATGACCTGAACCTCCAGGCGGCCTCGGACCCGCCCAGCACACCGGCGAAGTCCGAGGCCGGCACCGAGGTCGGCCGCACAGCGCCAGCCCGTTGTCAGTGCCGCCGGTTACGGTGAGTGAGCACTGATCGACCGCGCACCTTGGGGGAAACATGGCGCACACCGACCACCAGACCATGCGACGCGTCCTGCGCCGCGAGATCGCCGGCACCATCGGGCTGCTCACCGACGAACACGACTTCCGCGCCATGCGGCGCTACCGCAGCTTCACCTTCGACGACCATGCGACCTACCTCCAACAGGTCGAGGCCGTCCTCAAGGCCCGCGCCGACCAGGGCACCCACACCACCCTCGCCCTCTTCGACCCCGAGGACTACGCCGCCTACTGCGCGGATGCCGGCCTCGACCCGGAAGCCCCGGCGAGCCGGACCCGGTTCACCGCGGAACTCGCATCCACGGGCCCCACCATCCCTTACGACGGCCGGCCCCTCACCACGCTCGTACCCGCCCTGGTGGACGAAGCCGTACGGCAGGCGACGTGGGAGTACGCCACCACCCTGCTGTCCCGACTCGGTCCCTGCCCCACCTGCGGCGAGGACATCGGAAGGGCCGGCTTCACCCGCGCCTCCGACCTCCTGGTCCGCATCCTCGACACCGCCCCACCCGGCGACCGCCACCTCGTGTGCAGCGTCTCCGGACCACCGGACACCCTGGTCTCCGTCCTGCACAGCGACCAGGACGGCCCCGGCGCCACCCGGCTCGACGAAGCCGAGGCGCTGGAATTCACCAGCGTCCTCGCCCTCGGCCTCGCGACCCGCAGCCCCGGCGGACTCGTCATGCGCACCAGCGCCCCGGGGACGCACGACCGCGTCTACGGCTGGCGACTGCGGGCCGGCGCCCTCGAACCGCTCACCGCCTCGGAAGTGTTCGACGCCTACTGCACCGACGTCGAATCCGGCGACCTCATCTCCCCGGAGTCCGGCGTCGACTACTGCGAGCCCCCCGACCTCGGAGACGAGCGCGCGGCACCGGGCCACCGACACTGAACGAGCCGCCGCGTCGAACGCGCTGATCACGCCGACAACAGGCCGAACGCAACAGGGGCGCCCCACCCCAAGGCGGGACGCCCCTGAACGCGGCACATCGCATGCGCCCGTACGACTACTCGCCGGACAGCACCGCCTGAGCCGCGCTGCGCGCCTCCTCGGCGCTGTCCGCGGCACGCGCCGCCGCCGCCGCCCGCTCGCACTGCGCCAGCGTGTACTTCGCCAGCGTCGCCCGGACATAGGGAATCGACGCCGCACCCATGGACAAGGAGGTGACACCCAGACCGGTCAGCACACAGGCCAGCAACGGGTCGGACGCGGCCTCACCGCACACACCGCAGCTCTTCCCCTCGGCCTTGGCCGCCTCCGCGGACAGCGCGACCAGGTCGAGCAGCGCAGGCTGCCACGGATCCTGGAGCCGGGACACCGCACCCACCTGCCGGTCGGCCGCGAACGTGTACTGCGCGAGGTCGTTCGTCCCCAGCGACAGGAACTCGACCTCCTGCAGGATCGAACGCGCCCGCAGCGCCGCCGACGGGATCTCCACCATCGCGCCGAACTTGACCCGCAGCCCCGCCGCACGGCACGCGTCCGCGAACGCCCTGGCGTCCGCGCGGTCCGCCACCATGGGCGCCATGACCTCGAGGTAGACGGGCAGCCCCTCGGCGGCCTTCGCCAGCGCGGTCAGCTGCGTCCTCAGGATCTCGGGGTGGTCCAGCAGCGTCCGCAGACCCCGCACACCCAGCGCGGGGTTCGGCTCGTCGGCCGGAGTCAGGAAGTCCAGCGGCTTGTCCGCCCCCGCGTCCAGCACCCGCACGACCACACGACCCTCGGGGAACGCCTCCAGCACCTGCCGGTAGGCCTCCACCTGCTTCTGCTCGGAAGGAGCGTTCTTGCTGTCGTCCAGGAACAGGAACTCGGTACGGAACAGACCGACACCCTCGGCCCCGGCCTCCACGGCGGCCGGCACATCCGCCGGGCCGCCCACGTTGGCCAGCAGCGGCACCTTGTGACCGTCCGCCGTCGCACCCGGCCCGGTCGACGCGGCCAGCGCGGCCTTGCGCTCGGCGGCCGCGGCCACCAGCTGCGCCTTCTTCTCCTCGCTCGGGTACACGAAGATGTCGCCGGTGCTGCCGTCGACAGCGATCACGGTGCCTTCGGCCAGCTCACCGGCACCCGGCAGCGCCACGACCGCAGGCACACCCAGCGCCCGCGCCAGGATCGCGCTGTGACTGGTCGGTCCGCCCTCCTCGGTCACGAAACCGAGCACCAGAGACGGGTCCAGCAGCGCGGTGTCAGCCGGAGCAAGGTCCCGCGCCACGAGCACATACGGCTGGTCGCTGTCCGGCACACCCGGCATCGGAACGCCCAGCAGCCGGGCAACGATACGGTTCCGCACGTCATCCAGGTCTGCCACCCGACCGGCGAGGTACTCACCGGCACCGGCCAGCAGCTCCCGGTACGCCGCGAACGCGTCGTACACCGCGCGCTCGGCCGTGCTGCCGACGGCGATCCTCCGGTCCACATCCGCCATGAGCTCGGGGTCCTGGGCCATCATGGCCTGCGCCTCGAGCACGGCCTGGGCCTCGCCGCCCGCCAGATTGCCGCGCGCCATCAGATCGGCGGCTACGGCGTCCACTGCCTGGCGAGCCCGCCCCTGCTCCCGCTCGGCCTCCTCGGTGGGGATCTGCTTGGCCGGCGGCTCCAGCACCGCCGTACCCATGTGCCGAACCTCGCCGATGGCCACGCCATGGCTCACGCCGACGCCTCGCAGCGTTGTCTCCATCTCACCCGTCTCCGATAGTGCGGCGGGTTCCGCCGCCGTGGTGGTTGTCCTGTTCGCCGTCCCGCGACGGCCGTGCCGTCAGTTCCAGGAGAAGAGGCTGTCGCCGGCCTTCACGTCACCGTTGTCACGGAGGTCGGAGAGGGACTCGGCCGTGGCTTCGAGCGCGACGACGGGACAGACCGCGGACTTGCCGGCGGCCTCGACGGCGCCGGGGTTCCACCGCACGACGGCCTGCCCCCGCGTCACGGTGTCGCCCTTGTTGACGAGCAGCTCGAAACCCTCGCCGTTGAGCTGCACCGTGTCGATGCCCAGGTGGGTGAGCACGCCGTGCCCGCTCTCGTCCACCACGACGAAGGCGTGCGGGTGCAGGGAGACGATCACACCGTCAACGGGCGCCACGGCCTCGGAGGGCTCACGCACGGGGTCGATCGCGGTACCCGGGCCGACCATGGCCCCGGAGAAGACCGGATCAGGCACTTCTGCCAGTCCGATGGCACGTCCAGCAAGAGGGGACGTCACGGTGGTCATGGGAAGCCTCCCAAAGAGTGGAGCTGCGCACTGAGCAGCAGCGTATGTCATGTGAAGTGGCGGTTCCGTATGGAAGCTAGCAGCTAGTGGTCTAGACCACCAACCCGACGGATTTGCAACGGCTTCGAGGCCCCGTGTACAGTCGTACTCCTGCCTGGGACGGAGGCCGCCAAAGCGCCCTCACCCCACAGGATCCAAACTCGTCAGACCCACTTTCGGATCCGCTTCTGCATGCTCGCAGAGGGTGGTCAGAGAGACGGAAAAACCCTGGTAGAGTTTGAAACACCGAAGGGAAGCCCGGAGGAAAGCCCGAGAGGGTGAGTACAAAGGAAGCGACCGTTCCTTGAGAACTCAACAGCGTGCCAAAAATCAAC
>NZ_JBVJVY010000016.1:100266-166549 GCF_055603265.1 Streptomyces sp. NPDC037288 | reverse complement strand
CCGTGCACCTGACGACGTCGGGGACGTACGTGCACCAGAACCCTCGGGCGGACACCGAGGCCGGGCACCGTAACGTCACCCACGGCTGTGTCGGCCTCGCCACCGACGGCACCGCCAAGCGCTTCTACGACCAGGTACGGGTCGGCGACGTCATCACGGTCACCGGGTCGGACAAGACCACCGTCGCCGCCGGCAACGGCTACGGCGACTGGAACCTGACCTGGAAGCAGTGGCTCGAGCACAGCACCACCGGACAGACCACGACCGCATGACCGCTGCCACACCCACCGTATGGCCCCACCGCACCGGCCTGTCACACGCGCCGTGCGCCGTAAGAAGAGAGCACGACAAGGTGACCGAGGACGAGTTCGACCTCTTCTACACGGCTGCCTGCCCGCGTCTGGTCGGCCAGCTGTACGCCCTGACGGGCGACTACGCCGAAGCCCAGGACGTGGTCCAGGAGGCGTTCGCACGCGCTTGGGAGCGGCGTTCGTCCGTCCTGAACGGCGACCGGGATCCGGAGGCGTGGATCCGCACGGTGGCACACCGTCTGGCGATGAGCCGCTGGCGGCGGGCACGCCGCTGGTGGGAGCTGGTACGGGGCGACTCGGTGCCCCGGCCGGTGCCCGAACCGACTCCGGATCACGTGGCGTTGGTCGCCGCGTTGCGGCGCCTGCCGGAGGCCCAGCGGACCGCGATCGTGCTGCATCACCTGTGCGATCTGAGCGTGGAGCAGATAGCCGCCGAGAGCGGCGCGTCCGTCGGCACCATCAAGGCACGTCTTTCACGCGGACGTTCGGCACTCGCCGCTCACCTGGTGAGCGAGGAAACCAACTCCACGGAGGAAGCCTGTGTCTGACCAGCTACCACCGCATGCCCTGATCGAGACGGACCTGTCGGCCCGGCTCCGCGGCCTGGCCGCGCAGGGCGCGGCACCGGCCACGGGGGCACAGGCGAGGATCCGGGCGCAACGCCGCCGCAGCGGCCGACGCGTTCTGCTCGCCACCGGCGCGCTGGCGGCAGCGGCCCTCACCGCCGTCACCTACGGCGCCCTCGACTCCGCCACCGGGGCGTCCGCACCCCCTGCGACGTCCGTGTCCCGCACCCCCACACCCGCCCCGACGCCCGTCCAGCGGGTGACGATCGATCTGGAGGCCCACACACTGACCTTCAAGGGCAGGAGGTTCCCCATCAGCGGGCTGATGGAGAACTGCCCGATCGGCGAGAAGGCGGTCACGGTCACCGCCAAGTACCCCCTCCTCACGCTGTCTCCCAACAGTTTCACCAAGTATGTGCCCCGCCTGCAGTGGGCGGTCACCTTCACCGACCGCCATCACCAGGAGCGGCCGCTGATGTGGGCGCTGGACCCCGCCGCCGGTCTCAACAGCATCGGTCACAACGCCGGCGCCGGCTCCATCCCCCTCAGGCCCCAGGACGGGAAATGGGTGTACGACGCCATCAAGCCCGGCGCGCGCGTGGAGATCAAGGGCTGGCAGGGCGCGAGCGCGGACCCGGACTCCGTGTGCTATACGCGCCAGGTGGTCACCGACAACCACTGATTCCGAACCGGCGGCGTGGCGCGAGCACGCCGACCGTACCGTTCCAAGGTTTCGCGTACCACGCCGGTGACGGCCAGGGTGTCGACGCGCGAGTCGCGCATGGGGATCGTCGGCGTCCACGGGTCGGATGTATTCGAAGAATCCGTACCGCTGAGCAAGTTCCCCGCCCACCCCGTCAGTTCAGCCACTTCCTGTCCCTACCGGCTGTCCGCTCAGCAAGGCCCCCACTCCTGAAAGCTTCGAAGCCCGATGACCGAAATGACTGCCAAGACACCCGACAGCACCTTCCTGCCGGGGGGCCGGCGCCGGCACCGCAAGCCCAGACAGATCGGCACGGGAACCGGCCTGCGCCGGACCCTCGTCCTCGCCATGGCCGTGCCCGTGGCGTCCGCCGCCGTGACGGGCCCCTCCGCCTTTGCCGCCCAAAAGGGTGACGGCACGACGGCCAAAGCCCACGGCCGGGGCACCGACGACCGGCAGATGGCCAAGAACCTGGAGGCACGGGTACTTGATCAGCGGCTGGGCTCGAACGTGAGCGGCGTGGTACTCGACGCGGACTCGGACACCACCGTCTGGGGCCACAACGCCTCTACCGCGCTGATGCCGGCGTCCAACGCCAAGCTCGCCACTTCGGCCGCCGCCCTGACCGTGCTCGGCCCTCAGCACCGGTTCACCACGAAGGTCGTCTACGGCCACGGCACCCTGACCCTCGTCGGGGGCGGCGACCGCACCCTGACCACCACCGACCTCGCTGAGTTGGCGAAGACCGCGATCGCCGGACTCAAGGCCGCGGGCCGGACCACCGTGAAGGTCAGCGTCGACGACAGCCTGTTCCCGGAGCCGACCCTGGCCAAGGGCTGGAACGACGGCTACTACCCCGACACCGTCGCCCCGGTCCGCGCCCTGGTCGTCGACGGGCACGGCGTCCAGGACACCTCCATCGACGCCGGGCAGGTCTTCGCCAGGCAACTCGCCGCGGACGGCGTCACGGTCACCGGCGACGTCACCCGCGCCCTCGCACGCCCGACGGACGTTCCGGTGGCCCAGCACAAGTCGGCGCCGCTGTCGGACATCGTCCGCACCATGCTCAAGCACAGCGACAACAACATGGCCGAGACCCTGCTGCGGATGACGGCCCTGGGTTCCGGCAGCCCGGCGACCTTCGCGGGCGGCACCAAGGTCGTACGCCAGGTGCTGCACCGGGTGTACGGCGTTTCGCTCGACAACTTCGAACTCCACGATGGCAGCGGCCTGTCCCGGGCCGACCGCATCCCGGCCACCACCCTCGCGCAGATCCTCGAACTGCTGACGCAGCCCCGCTACGCGCACACCCTCGGCTCCGTCCTCGACGGCCTGCCCGTCTCCGGCGAGGCCGGCAGCACGCTCGGCCCGGAGTACGGCCGCTTCGACGACGCCAAGTCCAAGTGCGCGGTGGGCAAGGTGCACGCGAAGACCGGCACCCTCACCGGCGCCCTCGCGCTGAGCGGTCTGACTCAGGGCAAGGACGGCCGGTGGAAGGTGTTCTCCTTCGTCGAGAACGGCGCCATGGCCGACCCGAACGCCATCAAGGACGCCATGGACGACCTCGCGGCGACCGTCAACGGCTGCCAGGCGTAAGAGGTTCGGCCTCGGTAGTGGCTGCAGATGCAGCATGGGCGGCACTCCCTGACGTCAACAGCGCTGTTCGGGGATGTGTCCCGCCGAAACAATCGACAGGCCCAAGGGCGCCGACTCAAGACCGGCCCTGTGCACCGCAACACGACAGAGCAGGTCCAGAAGGCTCTTTGGACGTGCGGAGATTGAAATGACAGCAGATATTCACTATCAGCTACTCGGCCACACGCGAGCGCATCTCGGAGAATCAGAGCTCGCCGTCGGCCCCCCGCAACAGCAGGCCGTGCTCGTCTGCCTGCTCCTGCGAGCGGGCCGTGCCGTCTCGGTCGACGGGATCGTCGATTCCGTCTGGGGCCCGCAGGCACCGGAGACCGCAGTCCCCGCCGTGCGCACGTACGCCTGGCGACTGCGCAGGGACCTGGGCGAACGGCAGGGCGAGGAACGCGCCAAGGCTCCTACTGTCGTCTCGGTCGGCACCGGATACCGGATGACGGTCGGACCCGATCAGCTGGACGTCCTTCGCGCCGAGAAACTGGCCGACGAAGCGACCCGAGCACGCGACACCGGGGGATTCGAGACGGCCCGCACTCTGGTGGTGCAGGCCCTGGACCTGTGGCAGGGCGAACCGCTGGCGAAGGTCCCCGGGCCATTCGCGAAGCAGCAGCGCTCCCGGCTGGACGCGTTACGGCTCGCGCTCGTGGAGGAGTGCTTCGACCTGGATCTCCTCCTGGGCCGGCACGCCCTCGCGATTCCCGACCTCAACGCCTTCGTGACCGAGCACCCCCTGCGCGAGCGCGGGCACGGCCAGTTGATGCGAGCGCTGTATGCCGACGGACAGCAGGCCGCGGCGCTGGACGTCTTCGAGCGGCTTCGGCGACGGTTGGGAGAGGAGTTGGGCGTCGACCCCAGCCACGAACTACGCTCCCTGCACCAGCGAATACTGCGGAACGACCCGGCGCTGGACGCCGTTCAGCGCACCGCGGCCGCATCGTCGGCAGCCTCGGACACTGCCAGCCGCCGCCCCGTCATTGCGCCGGTTCCGGCGCAACTACCGCCTCGTCCAGCAGACTTCACCGGGCGCGCCGAGGCCGTCTCCAGGCTTCGGAACACGATCGGCGGCGGATGTGAAGGCGCAATGCCGGTGGCCAGGATCTCCGGCATGGGCGGCGTCGGCAAGACCGCTGTGGCCCTGCACGTCGCCCACCTGCTCAAGCCACAGTTCACCGACGGCCAGTTGTACGCCGACCTGGGCGGCAGCGGGCCCTCACCGGCCCGCCCGGACGCGGTGCTCGGCAGCTTTCTGGCCTCACTGGGCGTCCCCGGGGACCAGGTCCCCGACAGTCTGGAGGACCGCGCCAGACTGTACCGGTCGCTGGTGGACGGACGGCGCGTCCTGGTCCTGCTGGACGACGCCCGGGACGCCTCACAGGTCCGGCCGCTCCTGCCCGGATCGAATGGCTGTGCGGTCTTGGTCACCGGCCGGCCTCGGATCTTCAGTCTGCCCACGGTGGCGCATGTGGACCTGGATGTGCTGATCCCGGACGAGGCTGTCGCGCTGTTGGCGAGTGTGTGCGGCCCTGACCGGGTGGCGGCCGAGCCGGAGGCCGCCCGCTCCCTGGTCTCCCGCTGCGGCCTGCTGCCGTTGGCCATCCGGATAGTCGCGAACAGACTCGCCTCCAGGCCGACCTGGACCATGCGGATGATGGCCGACCGCCTCGCCGACCAGAAGGCTCGGCGAACAGCCATGCAGATCGGCGACCTCGACGTCCATGCGTGCTTCGAACTCAGCTATCGTCAGTTGTCAACGCGTGAGGCACACGCGTTCCTCCTCGTTGCCGCCGTCGGCGAACCGGACATAAGTGCCTCCTCCGCCGCAGCCGCGCTGGCGGTGGACGAGCACGTCGCCGAGGAACTGCTCGAGTCGCTGGTGGACGCGGCCATGCTGAGCGTGGTCGCGCCGAACCGCTACCGGCACCACAGCCTCCTGCGCGACTTCGCCCGGACGCGGATCAGAGCCGCGGACTGCTCCGGGGCGCAAGAGGCACACGACCGGCTGCTCGCCTTCCTGGTGTCGACCGCGGGGGCGGCCGCCACATGGGCGACACCGACAGACCCACTCGAGCACGCATGGGTACTCGATACGGTCGGAGGGCTCAGGTTCACCGACGCGGACGCTGCCCGAGACTGGATCGCCTCCGAAGCCGAGAGTGCGATGGCTGCCGCCATGGAAGCCACGCGGTCCACCGGCCCGGGCCACCGGGCACGCTTGCGCAAGGCAGCCGACCTGCTCATCGCTCTGAACCGCTTCCGGTGCCATATACGCTACGAGCAGGTCGCCCCGATCGCCGAAGTGGTGGCCAGAGTCGCAGTTGCGGCGGGCGACTCCTGGTCGGCGGCCCGTGCCCGCTTCGTCCTCGCCTCGGAAACGGCGCTGTGCGTGCCCACGTTCGAGCGCGCCTGACGGAACACACCATCCCACCCCGGTCCGGCGTCCGGACGCCGGACCGCCCGTCCCGATGCCTGAAGCCATGCCGGTGCGGGTGTCCGCGGTCAACGACACATCCGCCGGCATCAGGTTCGGGCCAAGAGCCGCCTGAATCCGGACGCACACCCGAAGCGGCGGTCGGCTACGACGGCCACTCCTTGCCGAGTCCCACGGCATGGGGGCGCTGACGACTGGGTGGGCCAGCCGTCCCGCCAGGCGATACGGTGATCGTGTTGCCCGCCTGGAGCGGGACGAGATGCCGACGCCGCAGACGCCGAAGCCAGAGGCGGAACTCGACGACCGGAGTGCGGTCCCGGTGCCTGTAGGTGTTCCCCCGGTCCGGCTGGGCCGCCGCAGTGAGTACGGCGCCCTTTTCCAGGTCGAGCGCCAACTCCGTGAGCAGGACGGCCGCTTGGTGCACCGAGCGGCTGTAGAGCCTCTCGTCGTCGTCACCCGGCCGCATGTCGGGTGCCACCTGGGCAAACACCGGGCCCGCGTCCAGAGTGGGAGACACCATGTGCACCGTGGCACCGATGCGCGACCAGTCCCTGTTGAGGTAGGCGAAATAGACGCCGTGGTTTCCCTTGTATTCAGGCAGCCAGCCCCCGTGGATGTTGACCATCAAGCCCGGGGTCTGCTCGATGATGCGCTTGCCCAGGACACCCGTGCCGCACACGACCGTGAGGTCCGGGGCCAGCGTCGTGACCAGTTCCCTCGTGGCAGCGCTGTTGATGGACTCCACCCGGTGGATCACCGAGGTGGCGCGCGGTAGTTCTGCGGAGAGCCGGGCGAAGTACCCGCTGCGCCACCGGGCACGCCCGGTGATCCGCTGCCGCCAGCCCTGGTAGACGCGGAAGGCGAGGTCGTAGTAGCGGCGCTTGGTCCGCAGCCGGCGCTTCTGTGCGGCACCTGGTTCGACCACCGTGCCGACCAGTTCGAGTCTGGCGGCCAGCAGGCGGCGTATGTACGCGTGCTGGGGGTCGTCGGAAGTCAGCAGCAGGACGCGCAGCCGCCTGTGTGCGGCATCTTGGAAGGCCCAGTGATTCCGGGTGTGCTGCATGGTCGCTCTGTCTCTGTCAGGCGGGCAGGGAGTCGGGCACCGCGCCGAGCACGCGCTGCATCCGCGAGGGGTGGTAAAGAGTGTGCATCGGGTGGTGCCGGCCGCGAAGGGCGTGCAGCACCGCCTCGGCGATGACCGGCGCTTGGGCGAAGCCTCCGGTGTTGTGACCGCCTGTGACCACGAATGCGCCGTTCACTGCTCTTGTCGCCTGGAAGATGCCGAGGTTCGAGGCGGTCCACGGCCGCACGCAGTACTTCTCCGTCCGACGCAGGCCGTCCCGGCCGCCGATGCTCCGGTAGGTGTCGGGGAAGAGCAGTTCGACGGTGTCCGCCACGGCCGCGTGGATCGACTCCAGCTTTCGCTCGTCGATGTTGCGCGGATCCGCTCCGGTCCATCCGTACCCGGAGCCGATCATGAGTGCGGGCCGCCCGCTCTCGTCCTCACCGACGGTCACGTTCGCATCTGCGGCGATGTGCCCGCGCCGGGCCACTTTCAGGGAGTTCTCCAGCGGCTGCCGTGTATTCGGAATGGTGGTCCAGCAACCGAGCACTCCGTGCACGTGTCCGGCCAACCCGGCGTCGCTGAGCAGGGAGCCGCCGTCGACTCCGGGTGAGAGGACGTAGTGATCCCGGTGGAACACCCCCGACCCCGTGAGTACGCCGGTGACCTGCGCATGGTCACGAAGGATCCGCTCGGCTCGCTGGTTGAAGCACAGCTCCGCGCCGCCGGCCTCCAGCAGGTCGACGAGCTCGGTCATGAAGCGGTGGACGTCCAGGGTGAAGCCGCGCACCATGATGGCGCCCGCGAACGCGGCACGCCGGGCCTGCGCGAGAGCGGGGAAGCGTTCCCGGACCACATCGGGGCTGAACAGGGCCAGCGTCGCCCCGATGGCATCCTGACGACGCTGGGAGGCGGCGAGATCCGCCTCGTCCTGGTAGAGCCGCAGGATGTCGTGGCGCACGTGGAGTCCGTCGAAGACGTGCGGCTGCTCCTTCATCCACTCCTTCCAGAGGTCTCCGCTGCGCCGGTTCAGGCCGAAGATGTCATGGTTGTAGGCACGGGTGAGCCAGCGCGGCGGGCTCTTGAAGTCCTGGACCCATGCCTGATCGCCCGCCACCGCTGCCGGGTCCCGCCGAACGTCCCAGCCCAGCTGCTCAGGGGGACGGTCGAACACCAGGTTGCTGTTCGCGTCCTCGGCGTGCCCGGCGTGGTAGTCGTCCATCTCCGAGAGGGTGAACATGCGCGCGTTGCCGCCTCCGCGGGAGCAGCCGTAGTGCTCCCAGGGCCGGTTCTCCCGCGGGTCGGGGCCGGCATCCACGAGGGTGACCCGGTAGCCGTTTGTCAGCAGCGTGTGAGCGGTCACCAGGTTCACCACCCCGGCACCGACCACGAGGACACTCTCCCGCTCCCTCTCACTCCGGTCCCCGGCCGCCGCCGTGCTGCGATCGAGCTCCGCCCGGTGCTCCTGGACGAAGCGCTCGGCGATGGCGAGCGCGCGGAAGAGGATGGCCTCTTCGCGGTCCGCCGTGGCCCCGGCGCCGCTCGGCCACCCGGACACGCTGAAGAGCGGGATGCCGAAGGGCAGGCGTGAATGCTGCGGTTCCGCCTCCATGGAGGGAAGCCTGCGTTCCTCCAGCTGCCGGGGCGGACCGATCCGCACCACGGCGACGGGCTCGTCGCCCATGGCGTCGCGCCAGGCCAGGAGTGCGGCCGACGACGGTGTGGTGGCCGAGATGACCACGTGCGGACGGACCTCACGCAGGGACGCCGCCACGGTTGTGTCATCCGCCGTGTCCAACTCCGGCTGGAACCGGACCCGGTCACCGGGCACGCTCTGTTCCAGGGGGCGGGCGGCCTGGCAGGTAACGAGAAAGCGCATGACATCTCCACTGTCAGCGAGAAGTGTGTGCTGCTGGAACGTCCCGGCGCCGACCGGCCGGGGCGGTGGCTCCTGTTACCGGGCCGGGTCGCCCAGCAGTTCGGGGTGCTGCTCGGCGATCACGTCGGGAAAGGCCCGGAGCATGCCGCGCATGACGTTGTTGCCGTAGCTGTCGGACAGTGGGCTGTCCGGGTCCTGTACGACTCCGCCGGCCTCCCGGACCTCGCGCGTCGGCAGCGGCAGCATGGTCGCGTCCAGCCGGGGGTTGAAGAAGAACGGCGCCGAGTAACGGCGGACCCCGGGAGGCGGGCTGACCACACGGTGGGTGGTGGCCCGCAGGTATCCGCGGGTCGCGACCTCCAGCAGCTCCCCCAGGTTCACCACGAATGCCCCGGGAACCGGTGGCACGTCGAGGAATTCACCCTCGTTCACCGACACCTGCAGGCCGCCGAAGTCGTCCTGCAGGAGCAGGGTGAGCAGGCCGTAGTCCTTGTGCGTGCCGATGCCCTGGTCGTCCTGGGGCCGGCCGTCGGGGCGGCCCGGGTAGTGCAGCAGCTTGAAGTGGACCTGGGGATCGCACTTCACCACCGGGTCGAGGAAGTCCTCCGGCGCATCGAGGGCGGCAAGGATCAGTCGCAGCAGCCGGTGAGAGACGGTGGTGAGCTCGCTCATCCACCGGTTGATCGCCGGCTTCAGCTCCGGCATGCTCGCGGGCCACATGTTGGGGCCGGCCAGCCACAGGTACGGCGGGTCGTCGGGGCCGGGCACCGTGGCCTCGCGCTCGGGTCCGACGTCGAGCTGGCTGCGGCGGTCGGGCGCGCCCTTGGTGAGCTCGCGGCCCACCTCGGAGTAGCCGCGGAAGTGCGGGGACTTGAGAATGCTCAGCTCGGCGAGCTCGCTCTCCGGAAGCGAGAAGAAGGACCGGGCCAGGTCCAGGAGCTCGTCGGCGCCCTCGACTCCGTGGCCGACGAGCTGGAAGAAGCCGATGTCATGGACGGCCGCGCGCAGTTCTTCGAGGAAGGCGGCGCGGGCGGCCGGCCCGCGGTCGGCGTCTCGGAGATCGAGCACGGGAAAGGTTGTGGACATGTGTCTTCCCAACTGTTGTGACCTGTCGGTCCGAGTGATGCGTTGATGTGGATCCGCGGAGGTGACGCGGGTCTATCGACGAGCCGCGGTGCCGAATACGGACGCTCTGGGAAAGACCAGCGCCGCCGTCCCGGCCGCGGGTGCGGTGACGAGCAGGAAGAAAGAACTGTCGTGTCCGGCGGCCAGCGCGGCACTCGACGATGCCCCGACGGCGAACCCGACCTGGGTGATGCTGGTCATCCACCCCTGGGTCTCGTTCTCGCAGCCGGCCGGGGTGAGCGTGCCCACCGTGGTGAAGAGCGCGGTGAAGGTGGAGCCGATCGTGGCACCGGTCAGCGGACAGACGACCAGCACGAGGGCCGGCGGCGCGTGCATGGTGAGCGCGAGCACGCATCCCCCGACGACGAAGCCGGCCAGCAGGACGGCGGGTTGTACCCGGCGCCGGATCCCGGGCGTGGCAGCCGCCAGGCCCAGGGCTCCCACCATGCTGCCGACCGAGAGTCCTGCCAGGTACAGACCGCTGAACCCGATGGCGTCGTGTTCTTGTGCGTAGATGGGGAGCACCACTTCGGTCGCGGCCAGCGCCGCGCAGAACAGGACGTGAGAGGTGAAGACCCGCCGCAGCGTCACGGGGCGCAGTGGCCTCAGCCAGTCCCTGGCCGGGTTCCCTGCCGGTTGGAGGCCCGGCCGGCGCAGGCTGACCAGCAGCAGCACCGCGACGGCCATCAGCGGGCCGCTGAGGACCAGCGGCAGCATCGGCGACAGGGCCGTACTGAGCCAGGCGGCCAGGACGGGGCCGGTGATGAGTGTGAGGTCCATCAGCGCGGACTCCAGCGCGTTGGCCGGCCCCTGGTGCCGCTCCTCCACCGCCCCGCGCCAGTATGTCCGCAGCATGATGCTGACCGGGGGGAAGCACATGCCCATGACGGCGGCGGACGCGACGACCGTCGCGAACGGCAGCCTGACCGACACGGACACCAGCAGTCCTGCCAGGCCGCCTAGGTAGCAGACCAGGCAGGTGAGCAGGACCAGCTTCGCCGGGTAGCGGTCCGCGAGCCTGCCCCGCAGCGGGCTGGTCAGCGCGTTCGCGAGCAGCATCGTACTGATCGTCAGTCCGGCTGCGCCAATGGAGTACACGGGCGGCACCAACAGCAGGACGCTGATGGAGAACATGTTGATCGGGAACTTCGACAGCAACGAGGCAGCCGCAAGCCGCCGGGCCCCGGGCGCGGTCATGAGCGCGTGGTAGCCACCCAGCAGACCGGACGGGACAGGGGCGGCCGGGAGCGCGGCTTCCTCGGCCGCCGCGGCACCCCCGGCATCTGCGTGGCCTGCGGTGTCCTGCGGCATGTCAGGGCATCTCATTCTCACGGGCCGCCGTCACCGGAAGGTTCGCAGGAGGGTCAGGGACGATCTCCAGCGAGACGAGGGACCGGATCAAGGCCATGGTGCGGACGACTTCCTCTTCGTCCGCCCCGGACACGGTGGCGCCGAAGGGGATGTCGTCCTGTTGGCGGGTGACCGGGATGTGATCGCCGGGCTGGTACCCCACCAGGATGTCGCCGATGCCCGGATGCCCCTTCAGGGCGTCGATGCCGTGAATCGCCACCAGCGTGCCGGGCGCCCTTTCGTTGCGGATCGCCATGGCGCCGTACCGGGCCCGGAACTCCAGGGGTTCGTCCATGATCGCGGGGCGGTCGCCCAGATAGCAGGTGATGGCGTCCCGGTAGGCCCGTACTTTGCTGTACTGGGCCCACATGTGCACGGCGGGGCCGCCCGGAAGCCGTGAGCCGATCTCCATCAGGTACACGCCCTCCGGCGTGCACTTGACCTCGGTGTGACTGGGGCCGTGGACGA
Organism: Streptomyces sp. NPDC037288; assembly: GCF_055603265.1. NCBI lineage: Bacteria > Bacillati > Actinomycetota > Actinomycetes > Kitasatosporales > Streptomycetaceae > Streptomyces > Streptomyces sp. NPDC037288. The sequence goes on along the minus strand of NZ_JBVJVY010000016.1, from coordinate 155,009 downwards.
TACCGAAGGCGTCGAGCACCTGCCGGACGTACGTCTCGACCCGCCGGTGGTCCGGATGGCTGTCGTCGATCTGCACGTTGTCCCAGATCGGGAAGTCGTAGTCCCGTCCGTCCGGCTGCCGGTACTCCCACATGTCGATGATGCGGTGCTCGCCGTGGCTGCTGAAGAAGTTGACCGAGAATTCCCGTCCGCGGACGTACTGTTCGACCAACCACTCGGTGATCGGCTGCCGGTACATGTCGTGCGTCTCCAGGACCGTCAGCGCGTCCAGCGCGGCGGCGTCCGAGAGTACGGTCACTCCCTGGGAACAGGACCCCATGGTCGGTTTGCTGATGACCGGAAAGCCGATGTCATGGCCGGCGGCTTTGATCTCCTCGAGCGTGTGCACAAGGCGGAACTCGGGTATGGACAGGCCCGCCTCCCGGGCCCGCACCCGCATCGCCGCCTTGTTGCGCCTGGCCCAGGCGAGAGAGGGGTCGTTGCCCGGCAGACCGAGGAGACGGGCGATCTGGTCGGCCCGGTGGATGCTCGCCTCCATCGCGGGGACGACGGCCCTGACGTCGATGCCCAGTTCGGTGACCTCGCGCACCACTTCGTGCGGATCCGCGAGGAGGAGTGAGAAGTCGTCGTCCTCGTCGTGGCCCGGGATGTCGGTGCTGAAGCCGAGGGTGTAGACGGAGGCGACAGCGAATCCCAGGTCGCGGGCGGCGGCTTTGTAGCCGGCGCCGTTGCGCACCGGATCCACCAGCAGGACTGCGGGTAGGTCTTTCCTCATGGCGATGCCTCCTGGAACGGAACACTGTGAGCAGTAGGGGGCGGCGGGCCCGGGGACGCCGCCGAAGCCGGGGTCAGGCGGCGCTGCCGTGCCGGCGGAAGAGGTCGTCGAGCAGCAGCTTGTCGTGGCGCTCGCCCTCCTGGAGATGCTTGATCACCAACAGGCAGGGGGCGCCGAACTGGCCGCCGGGCAGCTGACGGGTGTAGGTCGACCCCACGCACACCGACCAGGCGGGTGCTCGCCCGCGGGACAGTTCCTGCCCGGTCTCGGCGTCGAAGACCCGGGTGCTTGCCGTCAGCAGCACGCCTGCGCCGAGCTTCGCCCCCTCGCCGACGCGGGCGCCCTCGACGATCACGGAGCGGGAGCCGATGAACGCCTCGTCCTCCACCACGACCGGCACGGCACCGACCGGTTCCAGTACGCCGCCGATGCCGACGCCGCCTGCGAGATGGACGTTGCTCCCGATCTGCGCGCAAGAGCCCACGGTCGCCCAGGTGTCGACCAGCGTTCCCGGGCCGACGTAGGCCCCCACGTTGACGTAGCTGGGCATGAGCACGGAGCCCGGGGCGAGGTGGCTGCCGTACCGGGCTATCGCACCCGGCACGATCCGGACCCCGGGAAAGTCCTGCTTCAGGGGCAGGCGATCGACGTACCGGAACGGCCCCGCCTCGGACTGCTCCAGGGGCAGTACCCGGAACGCCAGCAGGATCGCCCTCCGGGCCCGCTCGTCCACCACGACCTCTCCCGTGGCCTTGCAGACGGCGGCGACCCGGGCGATGCCTCGGTCCAACTGCTCCATCGCCTCGGAAACGTGTCGCCGGGCCTCGTCATCGGTGGGAGAGAGGCCTGCGCGACGCTCCCAGAGTTCGTCGATCGTCCCGGAGATCGGGCTTGGGGTGAGGTCCACGGCGTGCTGCGTCCAATCATCGGGGCCGTACGGGTCTCGTAGGGTTCACATGGGGCTTGGCCCGCTATTCAGTTCGCGGCGGCCCGCGTGCTGAGGAGAAGTCGGTCGAGCAGCGCGAGCCGCGGTGCGAGGACGGCGCGGTCGTGCACGGCGGCGATCCTGACATGGCCTGCACCGGCCGGACCGTACGTCGCTCCCGGCGCCAGCACGATTCCGGCGCGGGCGGCGGCGGCACGGGCGAATGCCGTTCCGTCGCCGCTCGGTACGCGCGCCCAGACGAACAGTCCGCCTTCGGGTGCCGTGCAGGGGAGGCCGTTCGCGTTCAGCTCGGCGACCAGCTCGGCCACCCGCCCCGCGTTGCGTCTGCGCTGCGCGAGCGCGTGGTGATCGTCGGCGAAGAGCCGGGTTCCCGTCGCCTGCGAGGAATCCGACGCCATCAGTCCGGCAGCCCGCCGACGAGGGACCAGCTGGGCCACCAGTCGGGGGTCGCCGGCGTAGAAGCCCAGTCGCAGGCCTGGTCCGTTGGACCGCTTGGAGACGCTGTGTACGGCCAGCACGCCGTCCAGGCCGTGGGCCAGCACCGTGCGTGGCTCGTCGCACCAGGTCGCTTCCGCATAGGCTTCGTCCGATACCACGAGCACGCCGTGGGCCCGTCCCCAGGCGACGACGGGTGCCAGCGGCTCCACCACTCCGGTGGGATTGGCCGGACTGTTGATCCACAGGAACAGCGCTCGGGCCACCACCTTCGGGGGCAGCAGATCCAGCCGCATCCGGAACTCCGCGTCGACGGGGACGCGGTGGGGGCGCAGCCCGGCAAGGCGGATGCCCAGTTCGTAGGGCGGATAGCCGAGGGAAGGGAACAGCACCGTGTCCCGGCGAGAGCCCTCGCGTGTGGCAGCCGACGCCTCGCGCAGGAAGAGCGGCAGTGTCGAGATGAACTCCTTCGAGCCCGCGCAGGCAGCCACGGCGTCGACCGGCACCGTCACCCCGTACCTGCGCAGCAGATACCCCGCCGCCGCGGCCCGCAGTTCCTCGGTGCCCCTGCTGGGGGGATAGGCCGCGGGCCCGGCGGCGACCGCGCCGGTCTCGGTGACCGGTGCCGGATCGGCCGGCACGCCGAGCGACAGGTCCAGCGGCCGGTGGCCGCTCTCCGCAGCGAGCACCAGCAGGTCCTCGCGGCTCCGTCCTCCTCGGAGCGTCACGACACGCCGGCCGGGAGTTCTCCGGGTGCCATGCGCAGCGGCGGAAAGTCGAGCGTGGCGAAGTAGTCCCGCTCCTCCTCCGCCCGCCGGATCCGCTCGACACTGCCGTTCGAGCACAGCAACAGCTCCTGCGGGCGCAGCCGCCCGTTGTACGTGGAGCCCATGGACAGAGCGTGCGCGCCGGTGTCGTGGATCACTACCAAGTCGCCCTCGGAGAGGGCGGGCAGCTCCCGTCGTCTGGCGAACTTGTCGTTGTTCTCGCACAACGAGCCGACCACGTCCACGATCTCGAGGGGACGGTCGGCTCCCTCGGGCACCGTGATGTGGTGGTACGCGCCGTACATGGCAGGACGCATCAAGGCGCTCATGCCGGCGTCCACACCGACGTACTCGCGTGCCTTGCTCATCCGGTTCACCACCCGGGTGACCAGGACACCGTGCGGACCGGTGACGAAGCGGCCACTCTCGAACAGGATGCGGGGGCGTCGCACGCCGTGCTCCCGTTCCCAGCCCTGCAGCCGTTCCGTGAGGGAGCGGCCCAGTCCCGCAAGGTCGAAGCGCTGCTGGTCCGGCTCGTAGGGGATGCCCAGCCCGCCGCCGAGGTTGATGAACTCGACGGTGATTCCGAGCTCGGCACGCAGCCGCTCCGCCTGTTCCAGCAGCAGGTCGACCGTCCGCAGGAAGGGCTCCGTGGACATGAAGCCCGAGCCGAGCATCATGTGCAGGCCGAAGGAGGTCACGCCGCAGCGCTGCGCCCGGGCGCAGACGTCCACCAGATGGGTGACCGGAATGCCGAACTTGGCCGACTCCACGTTGCCGAGGTACGACTCGCCCGTGTCGGCGACGGCCTGGCTCGGCTGGACCCTGAAGCACAGGGTGTCGGGCACCTGGCCGAGGTCCACCAGCTTGCCGAAGACCGCGACGTCGTCGATGTTGATCAGCGCCCCCAGCTTCAGCGCCGCCAGGAGCTCGGCGCTGCTGGTGTTGTTCGAGGTGAAGCAGATGTCATGCCCCACCGCCCCCGCCTGGGCAGCAAGAGTCAGTTCGGGCACGGAGCTGCAGTCGAAGCCCAGCCCGCGGCCGGCCAGGATGTTCAGCATCCGTGGATTGGGCAGCCCTTTGACCGCGAAGTACTCCCGGTACGGAGTGCCGGTGAACGCCTCGTCGAAGGCCGTGCAGGTCTCGTGGATGCCCTGCTCGTCGTAGATGTGGAACGGGGTCCCGAAGCACCGCGCCGCCGCATCGAGCACTGGTTGAAGTCGCCGCTCGAAAGCCTGGCTTGCCGGCATGGTGGCCTTTCTCCTGTCGGTGGTCAGAACGCGACGTTCGCAGTGATCACGGCACGGCTGCGCTTGCCGGACAGCGGGCGCTCGTAGTCGAAGACCTGGACGTCGGCGTCGGAAAAGCCCGCGGCCAGCGCCTGGTCACGCATGTACTCGCCGGAGAGCCAGTAGAAACCGGGCACCCCGGGCGCGGCCTGAGCCGGTACGGCGTTCGTCGGGCTGTCGTTGGAGATGAGGAAGGTGCCGCGGCCACCGTGGTCGGCCAGCCAGGAGTGGATTCGCTCGAAGAAGGCCGACAGGCCCGCGTTTTCGGCGTAGAGGTGCCCCAGCAGCCCGTCTGCGTAGATGACCGGCCAGGCGCCGTCAGGCGACCATGTCATGACGTCCGCGCAGAGCCCGTCCATGCCCTTCGACACGGCGATGTCGACGGCCTCCTGCACGGCGTCGACGGCCAGGACCCGGTACCCGGCCTGCACGATGCCCTGCTCGACCGCGGCATTGCCGCTGCCAAGACTCAGCAGACGGTCTGTCCCGGCGTCCTTCATCGCGCGGACCAGCTTGTCGTGCATCCATGCGCGGTACCTGGTCGAGTAGGTCGACGGAGTGACGGAGTCCCCCCGGGCCTCGCCCCGTTCCCAGGTCTGAAGGAGGGTCTGCCCGCCGGCGCCGAGAGCGAGGTAGAACTCGCGCAGCCCGTTTATCTCTGTGTTCACTGATATCCCTTTCTTGGATCTTCCCGCTGTGCCCGCCGCCGGTCGTGAAACCGACGGCCGGCGGCACTGTCAGTGCGAGGCCGGGCCACCGGGATTCTGGGCGAGCATCAGCAGCTGCGTGCGCTCCGGGCCGTTCCCTTCGAAGGCGCCCCGGAAAGCGGCCGAGGTCATCAGGGCCGGCGTGCGAATACCGCGCATCGTCATGCAGAGGTGCTCACCGCGTCCGATGACGGCGACATCCTCGGAACCCGTTATCTGCGCGATCTCGTCGGCCACGTCCGACACCAGACGCTCCTGCACCTGGAGCCGATGCGCGTGCTTGTGCGCGATGCGGGCGAACTTGGAAAGGCCGAGCAGGTTCTTGTCGCTGCGGTAGGCAATCGTGAGGCTGCAGTTGAACGGGAGGAGATGGTGTTCACAGAGCGACCAGACCAGAATTCCGGAGACATAGACCAGCTGGTTGTCGCTGATGCTGTCGAAGAGGGTCTCGGTCTTTCCAGCCTCGTACCCGATGAACTCCCGCCACCACTTGGCATAGCGACGTGGTGTGTCGGCCAGTCCTTCGCGGTCCGGGTCCTCGCCGATCTCGATGAGCAGCTGACGGGCGAGTCCTTCGAGCGGGTCGGGAGTTCCCTCCGGGCGGTCGAACAGACGGGGGGCCTGCTCGGGCTCCATCGTCACGGCCATTGTCATACTCCTCGCTGGTCGCCCCAGGCGAGTACGTGCAGCCGGGTGGTCAGATTCCACCCTCGCCGCACCACCTCGTCCGCAAGCGCCTGTAGGTTGTCGGTAACGTCCTGCTGGACTTTTCCTTCTGGCATGATCCAGACCGGCTCGAGACCGATCCGTTCCTGAAGTCGGCCCACCTCGGCCAGATCGTCAGACGTCTTGCAGACGAACTTGAATGCCACGTCCGGAGTGTTCTGAAGCCTTTTCAGCGCCGTGGGCCTGATGCGGCGGTGCTCCGGATCACCGGAGTGGGCCAGCTTGGGTGAGACGTTGAAACGCACACCCAGACCGACCAGTTCGTCACAGGGGGCGATGGTGCCGTTCGTCTCGATCTCGATCGACACACCCCGGTCCCGCAACCCACGCACCACCGGAACGAGCCGGTTCTGCTGGTTCAGGGGTTCTCCGCCGCTGATGACGACCAGCGGTACCGTCATGGCGAGCAACTCAGCGAGCACGTCGTCGGCCAGGCGCAGCCGGAGTTCCTCGTGGGGATCGAAAGCCCGGCCGGTGTCGCTGATGCCCTGCCAGTCCCAGGTGTACGGCGTGTCGCACCACCTGCAGGACAGGTTGCAGCCGCCAAGGCGCAGGAAGGCGCACCGCCGTCCGGCCGACGGGCCCTCACCCTGCACGGTGGGGCCGAAGATCTCATTCACCACGAGCCGGGTCGTGGCGATGTCGTCCCGCAGTTCGGCGGTGTCCGTCGTGATCCTCACGGACGGTACTCCGCCCAGGTCTTCGGGGTTTCGGAGACCCGGACCGCGCTGATCTCGCTGAACCGCTCGGACCACACATCGAAGATCCACATCGCCAGGTTCTCTGCCGACGGATTCCTGTCACTGATCACGTCATTGAGGTGACGGTGGTCGAGCTCCGCGTCCAACCACTTCTTGAAGTCCGCGAGATCACCGTAGTCGCGCACGAAACCGGCCGGCGTGAGTTCGTCACGCGATTGCGCGGAGAGCTCCAACTGAACGGTGTAGTTGTGCCCGTGAAGGCGTGCGCACTGGTGGTCGTCGGGCAGGTGGTCAAGTCGGTGGCTCGCGGAGAACTGGAAGTCCTTGGTGATGCGCAGCATTCATTCAGTCCCTTGCATACTCGGTGGGATCCATCACTCCCGCTTTGGCGAAAGCGGTCCGACGGTCGTAGCAGGTGGCGCAGGTACCACACTGCTTCTCGCCGCCTCGGAAGCAGCTCCACGTCTCTTGCCAGCGAACCCCGAGGGACTCCCCGAGGCGGATGACGTCGGCCTTCTGCATATCGATCAGGGGAGCCACCACGGACAGGCCGGCCGGCGCGAATTCCGCGGTGGCCACTCGTTCCATGACGTTGAAGGCCACGAGGAACTCCCTGGTGCAGTCGCCGGTCTGGGCGTCACCGGCTATCGAGCCGATGGCGACCTGTTCCGCCTCCTCGACGACTGCCACCGCGAAGGCGATGGAGAGCAGAATGGCGTTTCGGTTGGGAACCACGAACTCACGACCGCGGACGGCGGGGTCGTAGTCCGGCACGTCGACCTTGTCGTCGGTCAGCGAATTCCCGGGCAGCAGACCACCCACCTGTCGGATGTCGATCACACGGAGCGTCGCCCCGAGTCCGTCCGCGATGATGCGGGCGGACTCGTGCTCGCGCCGGTGCCGCTGCCCGTAGTCGACAGCCAGCAGCCGGAGTTCGTGACCCTCCCGGCTGAGCTGGTGGGCCACCACGGTCGACTCCACTCCGCCGGAAAACAGCACAACCGTCTTGGGCATCACTTGTTCCTGAGGTCGCTTCGTCAACCGGGTGCTGGGTAGACCCGGTCATTGCTTCCAAGAGACTCGCACCGCTGGATATACGGCGGATCTGTCGATCGACCTACGCCCGTAGACGAGCCGTGACCAGCAGAAGGGATCGGCTCGGGGGGCTACCTGACGCGACGGCAGGGCCCCTGGGTTCCACCAGCCCCGTCCAAGCACCCCGCATCGTCGCTACCAGCCTCGTCGGCGCCACCGTCGAGTGGTGAAAGCGCAGCGGCAGCGGACTGTAGGCCGGTGCGAAGCACAAGTTCGTCTTCGTCGACCGCCTGCTGGCTGCATGGGTCGATCTGTGCCGCAGCCGGAGGCGATCTGCATCGCCTCCGGCTGCGGCCAGGAGGGCAGGGTGACAGTGCGGCCGGTGGCTCGCCCGCCGCCTCGGACGCCCGGATCACCGGCCCCGTCACCGCCGACGGAGCTCTCGCCCTCACCCTGGTGCGAGTCGACGCTCACCGGGCCCCTCACCGTCCGGCGCAACAGCGGCTACGTACGCATCGGCGGCGACCCGCCGACCTGTGCGGGCAACGTCATCAAAGGAGCGTTCACTCTCTACGCCCATACCGGCGGCACGTCGCGAGACACCGGGTGAGGCCACCAGGGGAGGACGCCTCACCCGCTATCACGCACCAACTCGTTCGGCAGGACCAGACCAGATGGCGTTGTGGACTGGCCGGTGGGCGTGCGGTCAGCGGGTCACAGCTGAGGTTGCTGCATCCGCTGCCAGCTGAAGGGGCCGTAGGTGGTGCCGGTGACCGGGTAGTTGGCGTCCGGATCGGCGGTCAGTTTCAGCCACTCCAGCGGGGTGGTGCTGCCGTGCACGACGATCCGGTGGAAGTTCGGGACGTTGTAGTACGGGTGCTCGTTCCACGCGTTGTTGTCCGGGTCGTGGGCGCACACGCTGGCGCCGGTGGCCGGATCCGTCTCGCCGGTGCACGTCGCCGTCGGCGACAGCGGGTTGTCCGAGCGGTACAGGTGCGAGTCACCGTTGAGCATCAGCACGGGGCGGCCGAACTCGGTCGTCCTCGCTGCGACCTGGTTGATGATCGGCTCGTAGTTCGTCAGGTGGTCCTTGGTCCTGCCGTCGACGTCCCACATGTCGGCCTGCACCGAGATCACCACGGCCTTGGCGTGTTCGGCCTGCGCGTCGGCGAAGGCGGCACCGAGCCAGCGGACGTCGGCGGCGGTACGGTTGGTGCGCTCGTCGGTCTGGGCCTGAGTCGCGGTCGGCGCCTTGTACCAGGGGTCGGCGTCGTTGTTCGAGCCGCCCGGCGCGTTGATCGTCACGAAGACGATGTCGTTCTGCTCCCACTTCACGTTCTCGACGTACTGCGCGTCGGCCGGGTGCCTCGGGTCGTAGGCAGTGGCCTGGGACACCACGTTCAGTGTCCCGCTGCCGAGGGTCTGGCCGGGCTGCGCGAAGAAGTCCTTCCGGACTTCGGCGAGGTTGTCGAGCGGGTTGCCGCAGTGGTAGCCGGCGCAGTCCGCCGGGTCGGTCGACAGGCCGTTCGTGCCGATGTAGTTGATTCCACCGGAGGCCGAGTCGTAGAAGCCTCCGCCTTGTCCGGGTGAGGTGAGGCTCGACGCCTTGTGGCAGTCGGCCCACTCGTTGTCGCCCGGCGTGTAGACGAGCGGCTTCGTGAAGCTCTGCCACACGGATGCGATCGAGGCGTCGTAGCCCTCGGTGCAGAACTCCTTCCCCGAGTGAATGTCGCCCACGTGGATGACATCGCCGATCGCCGGATCACCGTTGATGGTCCCGATGAACGCCGGGGTCTTCTGGAACTGCGACGTGTCGGCGCTCTGGCCCGCGGGTGCGTACGCGGACCGGCCGTACGGCGAGTCTCCGAACACGGCGAGCGTCAGCGGACTGCCGACCGCGGATGCCGTGGTGGTCGGCATCACGGAGCAGGCAAGGCCGACGGCCATGAGCGTGACGAGCTCGCGGCTTGGCATTCGTCTCGACATGCGTCCCTCTTTCAGGTCCGGTTGAGGGGGGCGCTCCAGTGAACTGGCTCACGGCTGGCGCACCGTGGTCTCCACGGCGGCCTGGAGATGACGAGCAGGCGAAATCGCCGCAGCGCCGGCAGCCGGGACCGCTCCCCGCGTGCCGCGATCGCCACCGGCGATACCGCCGGCTCGGCTGTACGGCTGTGACGGCCGGGTGGTGGCCATACGCATCGACGACGCCGGTGCACTTGCCGCACCAGACGGCGGCGAGTCCGTGACCACCCTGTGCCGCGCGTCGCGGCCCCTGCTCCGCGGTCGACGGCACCTTCGGTCGGGGGCATCGCCACCAACTACGGCGGCACCTGGCACCAGGTGAACCTGCCCGCCGCCTCCCCCGACCGCTACGTCTCCGGCCTGACCATCGACCCGTCCGACGCCTCCGGGCAAGACGGTCTACGCGGTGATCAACGGCTTCTCGCGGCACTGGAACGAGGGCCCCGGCGCCGGCTACGGCCACGTCTGGAAGACCACGGACGGCGGCACGACCTGGACGGACGTCAGCGGTGACCGCGCGGCCACGGACTCCTTCCCCGACGCCCCGGCCAACGCGGCGCTCGTCACCACGAACGGCACCCTCGTGGTCGCCACCGACACCACCGACCTGGGTGTGTTCACCCGCACCTCGGCGGGCCACTTCGCACACCGCCACACCCCGAACCTCCGGCTGTTCCCGCCACGGCACTCAGCTTCGTCGCGAGAGCACTGCTCCCGCGTCGGTGAAGCCCGCCCATCTAGGTGAAGACCACCGACGCGTACGTAGTGCCGCCAGGGTGAAAGTTGGTCCATGGACGCTTATACGGATCGCACGGAGATCGCTTTGTGGGTACGGCATGCGGACGGCCGGTGGTCACCCAGGACGGTCTGGGTGGTGGTGCTCAACGGCGAGGCGTATGTCCGCTCGGCTTTCGGCCGGCGCAGTGCCTGGTACCGCCGGGTCCTGCGGCATGCGGACACGGAGGTGGAGGTGGCCGGGGTCCGGGTGTCCGTCACCCTCCGGCCGGTGGATGACCCCGAGCTCGTCCGGCGCGTCTCCGGTGCCTACCGGGCCAAGTACGGGTTGAGCTGGCCCGGCCCCGTGGAGTCGATGAACGGGCCCGAGGCCGCGGCCACCACCATGCGGCTAACGAATGTCGGGCAGGTCTCGCAGTTGTCTGCGTGAGGTGAGCCCGAGCTTGCGGAAGATGTTGCGCAGATGCGCGTCGACCGTCCGAGGACTGAGGAAGAGCTTCGCCGCCACCTCCTTGGATGTGGCGCCGTCGGCGACCAGGCGTGCGATGTGCACCTCCTGCATCGTCAGCTGGTCCGACGCCTTCGATGTGCGGCTGCGGGCCTGCTCCCCCGTGGCGCGCAACTCGCCGGCGGCGCGCTCGGCGAACGCCTCCACGCCGAGGTCGGACAGCGACTCGTGCGCCGGCCGCAGTGCGGACCGGGCGTCACGCCGTCGGCCCTGGCGGCGCAGCCACTCCCCGTACAGCAACTGCGCCCGCGCGCGGTAGACGACCAGTGCGCCGTCGTCGAGCAGACCGATCGCCTCCTGGTAGGCGGACTCGTCCTGGGTCACCAGGGCTCGCGCATAGGCCTCGACCCCGAGGCCCCATGCCTGCCGGCCCGCCCGCGTGCGTTCTTGGAGGGAGGCGAGGGCCGCGGCGGCGACCTCGGTCTCGCCGCATCGCACGGCCGCCTCGACCAGCTCGGGCAGGGCAAGGCTCGACGTGCCGAGGGCGCCGTACTCGACCGCTTGCTTTGCCGCCTTCAGCGCGGCCGGGTAGTCGGCGAGGCCATTGCCGAGTACGGCCGTCGCCCACTGCACGCTGAGGCTCATCCGGTGGTCCACCGACGCGAACAGTTCGACGGCCTCCTCGCGCCGTCCGCGCAGCGCGGCCAGGTGGAGGCGCGGATAGACCAACGGCGCCGCGCCTGTGGCGTCGGCGATCGCCTCCTCCTCGGAGATCAGCTCCGTCGCGGCACCGAAGTCGCCGGTGTGCACGGTCACGGTGGCCTGCATGGCCAGTCCGATGGGCAGCGCGTGGAAAGAGCCCGACTCTCGGCCGGCCGCGACGGCACGGGTGGCGATGCCGTACATGGTGTCGCGGTTCCACAGCTCGGCGGCCACCATGAAGCCCAGTGACGGCCGCCTGGCCCACACCTCGTGGCCGGCGTCGCCGACGACCGGCCTCAGGATCTCCCCCGCGACCCGATGCCCGTCACCGACGAGGCTGGTGAGACCGGTCAGGACCGCCGCCGTGCCGGACACCGGCTCACCCGACGGCGGGGCCTTCCTGACGGCGTCCACCACGTGGTCGAGGCCGCCGAGCAGGACGCCCATCTCGATGGCCTCCAGATAGCACTCCCGTGACCAGGCGGGGTCGGTGGCCGCCAGCCGGGCGGCGGCACACAGGAGGTGCTCCGTGGGGGCTTCGTCTCCCCGGCGGCGGACGAACGACAGCCTGCCGCGCAGCAGGTCGGCCCTGGCGGCCTGGCTCGGATCGTCGGTCCGGACGGTGGTGAGCAGTTCGGCCGCCGTGTCGAAGTCGCCCACCGAGAGCTTGTTGTGGACCGCGGCGAGGACCCGCTCGGCGCGTTGGACGGGGCTGATCGTGAGCGCGGCCGAGCGTTCGAGGAAGGCCGCCGCCGCCGCGACACCGCCACGTTCCCGGGCGCGGGTGGCGGAGGCTTCGAGTTCGGCGGCGACCTGCTCGTCCGGGCCGGCACTGGCCTGGGCTCGATGCCAGGCCCGCCGGTCGGGGTCGGCGACCGGGTCGGTCGCGGCGGCCAGCGCCTCGTGTGCCCTGCGCCGCTCCTCCGGCGTCGCGGCGTGGTAGGCGGCCGAGCGGGCGAGGGGGTGGCTGAATCGGATCCGGGTGCCGAACTCGACCAGGGGGGCAGACTCCGCGGCGACAGCCGCGTCGATGCCCAGGAGTTCGGCCGCACGCCACAGCAGGCCGGGGTCGCCGATCGGGTCGGCGGCGGCGACGGTCACCAGCAGTCGGGCCGCCGGCGGCAGGAGTTCCAGCCGGGACCGGAAGCTCTGCTCGATCACGCCGGGTACCGAGTCGGGTTGGGCGAATCCGCCCGCCATCCCGCCGAGTCCGGCGGTCCTGGGAAGCTCCACCAGCGCGAGGGGGTTGCCACGCGCCTCGGCCAGGATGCGGTCGCGCACCCGCTCGTCCAGCGGGGCGCGGACCGCCGCGGCCAGCAGCGCGCGGGCATCCGATTCGCCAAGACCCTGAAGCCAGCGGCCGGGCAACTCGTCCAGCTCAGGCAGGCGGCTCGGCTCGCGCGCCGCGAACACGAGGGCGATCGGCTCGGCCGAGACCCGGCGGGCCAGGAACGCCAGCGCCTTGGCTGACGCCTGGTCCAGCCACTGTGCGTCGTCGACGACGCACAGGAGCGGACGTTCCCGCACTGTCTCCACCAGGAGGCCCAGCGACGCGACGCCGACCAGGAACGGATCGGGTCTGCCGGTGTCGAGGCCGAAAGCGATCTCCAGCGCCTTGCGGTGCGGCGCAGGAAGTGCCGTCAGCCGTTCGGCGACGGGGCCGAGCAACTGGTGCAGTGCGGCGAACGGCAGCTCCGTCTCGAACTCCGCACCGGACGCCTGCATGACAAGGAATCCGGTCGCGGCCTCGTCCAGGTGACGCAGCAGCGCGCTCTTGCCGATGCCCGGCTCACCGCGCAGGACCAGGGCGCCGCCCCGGCTCTCCCGTGCCGCCTGGAGTAGGGCGTCGAGCTGCCGTATCTCGTCTTGACGACCGATCAGCTCATCCGTGTGTGTCTCGGGCATGTTCGAAAACCTATGCGGTTGTGCGCCGCAGGGGAATCCAGAACAGAGCCCCGGTGGCCCGGAAGCCGTCCCGCAAGGAGTCGTATAGGCAATAACTACCGACGCGAGCGGCGGGTGCCCGCTGCGAGTGTCGAGCCATGACCCGCACCGCAGAGCAACCGACCGCCACCGGCTGGACATCGCTGGCGGTTCTGGCCACGGCCCAGTTCCTGGTCGTGCTGAGCACTTCGATCGTGAACGTCGCCCTCCCCCAGATCCGGGCCGGGCTCGATCTGTCGGACACGGGCCAGGCGTGGACGGTCAACGCCTACGTACTGGTCTTCGGCGCGTTGTTGCTGCCGGGTGGGCGCGCAGGCGACGTATACGGCCTTCGCCGCGTGTTTCTGCTCGGCGTCGGCCTGTTCGCACTCTCCTCCCTGGGCGCGGCGCTGGCGCCCACGGCGATCACGCTGATCGCCTGCAGGGCAGTGCAGGGAATCGGCGCCGCGCTGCTGGCGCCCACGGCGCTGGCCCTCGTGCTGACGATGTACCCCGACAGGGAGCGGCGTGGCACCGCCCTCGGAGTGTGGGGCGCGGTCTCCGGTGCCGGCGGGGCGGCGGGCGTGCTGCTGAGCGGGCTGCTCACCAGCCTGTACGGCTGGCGTGCGGTGTTCGTCGTGATGGTGCCCTTCGCCTTGGCCGTCCTGGTGGCCACCCGGCTGCTTGTCGGGGCCGACCGGCCGCGCGGCGGAAGCCTGGACGCGCCGGGGGCGGTGACGGTGACGGCGGGGCTGGTCGCACTCACCTACGGCCTGTCGGGCCCTTGGCCACTGGCGGTAATCGGTCTGGCGCTGCTCGGCCTGTTCGTGGTGCTCCAGCGCCGTGCCGCCGACCCGCTGCTGCCGACGCGCATGAGCGTGGTGGCGGTGCCCAACGTGCTGATGGCCCTGCTGGGCGCGGTCTGGCTCGGCCTGTTCTACTTCCTGCCCCTCTACCAGCAACGCACCCTTGGCTACTCGCCCTTGGAGGCCGGGCTGACCCAGCTTCCCCTCGCCCTCGTGATCACCCTCTCGTCGTGGGCCACCGGCAAAGCCTCCGGCCGACATGTGCTCCCCGTGGGCCTGCTGGTCCTCGCGGCCGGACTGGCCTGGCTGTCCCGAACCCCGGCCGACGGCACCTTCCCTGTGGACCTGCTCGGCCCGACGCTCCTCATCGGCATCGGGCTGGGGGTGGCCTTCGTCCGGCTCACCGCGATGTCCTCCACGGGCGTCCCGGCCGCCGACAACGGCCTGGCCGGCGGGCTGGTCAACGCCACCCGGCAGATCGGCGGAGCCATCGGCCTGTCCTTCCTGGCCCTGCTCCCCTCCTCCGGCGCGGCCTTCCTGGCCTGCGCCGCCCTGACCTTGCTCATCTCGGCTCTCTCGACGCGAAAGGCATGACCATGACCCTGGACAAGCCGTACATCAGTGGCCACTTCTCCCCCGTCACCGACGAGATCACCGGCCGCGACCTGAAAGTGCGCGGCACCCTCCCGCCCGAGCTGAACGGCCGCTACTTCCGCAACGGTCACAATCCCAAGCCGGGCATCACCCCCACCCACTGGTTCCGCGGCGAGGGCATGGTCCACGGCGTGCGCCTCAAGGAGGGCCGGGCCGAGTGGTACCGCAACCGCTGGGTGCGCACCCCCTACCTGGACGGCGTGCCCTTCACCGGAACCGAACTCGAAGTCAGCGCCGCCGCCACCAACATCATCTTCCATGGAGGCCGCTACCTGGCCCTACAGGAGGCCAACCTGCCCTGGGAGGTCAGCGCCGACCTCGACACGATCGGCGTCTACGACTTCGGCGGCAAGCTCGCCAGCGCGATGACCGCTCACCCCAAAGAGGACCCGGAGACCGGCGAGCTGCACTTCTTCAGCTACAGTCCCTTCCCGCCGTATCTGACCTACTACGTGGCCGACGCCTCCGGCGACATCGTCAGGGCGGACGTCGTCGACGGCTCCGGCCCCTCGCTCATGCACGACTTCGCCATCACCCGCGAGCACGTCGTTTTCATCAACTCGCCGGTGGTCTTCGACCACGCCGAGCAGTCCGGCATCCCCTACCGCTGGCACGACGACGTCCCGCTGCGCATCGGCGTGATGCCGCGCGCCGGGGGCAGGACCACCTGGTTCGAAGTGGCCGACCAGGCAGCACTGTTGCACGTCGCCAACGCCTACACCGACGCGCAGGGCCGGATCGTCCTCGAAGCACCGTGCTTCGACCGTTCCGCCTGGGAGAGTTCGTGGAAGTGGTGGGTCGGCGCTCCCGGCTACGGCACCAGCCCGGACGCCGGCTCGACCTTCTACCGGTGGATCATGGACCCGGCCACGGGCAAGGTCACCCCTGAGTCCCTCAACGACCTGGCCACCGAGTTCCCGTCGATCAACGACGCCCACACCGGTTCGGCCTACCGCTACAGCTACGCCATCGCCTTCCCCGGCGCCGGCCTGTCGGGCTACCACACCGTCAAGTTCGACACACAGTCCGGCCAGCAGAAGCTGCTCGCGCACGGCGAGGGCCGGATGCCCGGCGAGGCCGTCTTCGCGCCCGCCGAGGGCGGGACCGCCGAGGACGACGGCTACCTGCTCACCATCGTCAGCGACCTCAAGGCCGACGCCTCGGAGCTGCTCGTCCTGGACGCGAGCGACCTGAGCACCGTGGCCGCCGTCGAACTCCCCCGCAGGGTGCCCGCCGGCATTCACGGCCACTGGATCCCCGACTCCGAACTGCCTGCCTGACCCGACCAAGCCGCCCGGGCCGCCGCTGATCCCCCACAGCGACGGCCCGGGCTCCCACCCACCGCAGCAGCCGAGTCGGCGGCAACTCCGCCAGGAGCCCCGAAGACGGACCGCGCCCGTCGCTGATCCACCCCGG
Source organism: Streptomyces sp. NPDC037288 (assembly GCF_055603265.1). Lineage (NCBI taxonomy): Bacteria > Bacillati > Actinomycetota > Actinomycetes > Kitasatosporales > Streptomycetaceae > Streptomyces > Streptomyces sp. NPDC037288. Next base: position 138,922 of record NZ_JBVJVY010000016.1, on the reverse strand, counting down.
CGGGTACGACTCGGTGCTGGAAGAGGGACCTGCCCCTACCGGCACATCCTGCTCACCGACGCCGAGGGCGCGGGCGAACACTGCCACGAGGGCGCACCTGAAGCCGCAGCCAGTCGCGGCACCCCGCAGCCCGTGGCGAACGGCAGGGACCGCGCGCCGCATGTCCTGCAAGAAGCCCATCACCACGAAGGAGAACTGCCATGTCCGCTTCCGCCAACGCCCTGCTCGCCGAGCCGTGGAAGGACCTGTGGAACAACGACCTGTCCCAGACCGACAAGATCATCGCCCCTGACTTCGTCGCGCACGCTGCCCCCATCACCGGGTCCGGCGACGACACCGTGCACGGCCGCGAGGGCCTGAACGGCTGGGTGACCGGCATCCACACCCTCCTGCGCGACCTCAGCTTCGAGATCACGGTCGGCCCGATCGTCACTGACGACTTCCTGGTGGTCCGCTGGGCAGCCGAAGGCACCTACGCCGGAGGATTCCCGGGCGCGTCCGACGACGCCGTGGGCAACCGCGTCCACTTCACCGGCACCGACACCCTGCTGGTCAAGGACGGTATGCTCGCCGAGTACTGGGCCAACGCCGACAGCCTGCTGTTCGTGCAGCAACTCGGTGTCCGCGAACTGTCGTGAACAGCGCGCAGCCCGTCTGCCTCATCCATCCGCGCCGCACTGTCACCAGTGCGGCGCGGGCCGGGGCCGGGGCCGGCCCCCTCTTCGGCTTACGAACGCCCTCAACGCACTGCGTCCAGCACTCCTGCCGACGCGGGAGGCCGTACGTCGAACGGCTCGTCAAACGCGCTGAACGACGTGGTGGTGACGTTACCGCCGCCCCTGTAGACGGTCCTCAGCAGGTACGGCTTACCCTCGGTGGCCACGTAAAAGGTGTACGTTCCTTCTTTGTCTGCCTTTTCCGTGATGTGCAGCGCGACCGCCTCCCGGCCGCCGATGCGAGTGGTCTCGCCCTTCTTCGCCGTGCCGAACGCGGCGAACGTCCAGGTGCACGTCGTCAGTCCGTCGCCCGGCTGCGCCTCGTCGGCGGGCTCCTTCACCCACTGCTTCAGCCGTAGGCCGTCGATCTTCCTGCCGCTCCATTTCTCGAGGTATGTCCCGTCCGGGCGGACGTAGTCCGTCTCACCGATCCGGACCTGTTCGAGGCTGCCGTTCCCGGCCCAGGTGGTCTTCGCCTTGCATCGGTTCTTCAGATCGGTGCTGAGTCGGGTCGTCACCGTGCCGTGGGCCGTGGTGTTGGTGGTCTCCACGGTCACGGAACGCAGTGCGCGCATAGTGCCGTTGGCCTCGTCGAGCAGGTCGGCCGCGGACTTCGTCGCACCGCCGTCACCGTCCGCGCACCCGGTGAGTGCGGCCCCGCTCAGCAGACACACCAGTGCCATAGTCATGTGAATCGCTCGCACGGGCCCCCACACTCCGCATCCGTACACCGAATGATCACGCTCATGATCGGCGGCGGGAGCCTACCAGCCCCGGCCGGGACGGCAGACGGCCGCGCCGGCTGATGAGGGCGCACCCGACGGGAACCCGTCCGCAACAACCTGAGGCAAGCCGGGGTTGTGCTGCTCGATCAAGTGCGCATAGTTTCCCGCCTCATGAGTACGACACGGAGAACGATCCTCAAGGGGTTGACCGCCGCCCCGTTCGTCGCAGCCGCCGGCAGCCTTCTGACGGCCACCGCAGCCGAGGCGGCCACCATCGACGCGGGACAGTTCAGTCTCACCAGCCGATCCTCCAACGGCTACGGCGAGTTCGCCGATCTGGCCGCCGGTCTGGCGACCAGGCTGACCAAGGTGGACGCGACGGCCGTCATCGCCGACACCAACCGCAGTGCCACCCACCTCACGAGCGCCCCCAGCACCGTCGAGGCGTTCGCGACCGGATTCGCCTGGGACAGCGCAGACCAGGCGGTCGACTACTGGATCCCACAAGGCGTCACGACCAGCGCCGACGCCTACGGCAACGGGGTCTACCCGGCAGGCGGCAGCAACAGGGTCGTCCTGGTCTCCTGGTACTTCGAGACAGACCCGGACGGCGACGGCGTCGATGAGTACGCGCTCGACAAGGGCCTGAGGCTGACGTTCGTCGACTACACCACCGCCACCACACCGACGTACCGGCACGTCCTTCTGGTCGAGCCGGTCATGACCGGCACCGGGGAGTACTCCTTCAACCCCATCCACAAGCACGCCGGCGGCATCATGTGGTACGGCAACCTGCTCTATGTCGTCGACACCTACAAGGGGTTGAGGGTGTTCGACCTGAACACCCTCTTCAAGGTCGCCACCGCCCAAACGGACGTGTGCGGCCTGCATACCGACGGGTCCTACTACGGCTACGGGTACCAGTACGTCCTGCCGCAGAGCCACGCCTACGACAACGCGGGGACGTACCTGCGCTACACCACGGTCGGGCTCGACCGGGCCAGCACTCCCGACAGCCTGGTGGTGAGCGAGTACTCCCTGTCCGGGACCGTCGACTACACAGACGGCGCCTTCAACGGCACGGGCCCCGGTACGACCATACCCAAGGTGGTCCGCTGGAACCTCGACTACACCGACCGGCAGGTCGCCTCTCTCACCGCGTCCGAAGCCGTCACCGTCGCCCAGCAGAAGATTCAAGGAGTGGTGTCGCGCAACAGCAAGCACTACCTCGCGACGAGCGCAGGTCCGTCCACGAAGGGTTCGCTGCGCACCTTCAGCTCCGGCGACTCGACCGCGACCACCGTCTGTGACCTGGCCATCGGCTGCGAGGATCTCAGCTACCACAGCAGTGGCGCATCCGGCTGGGCCTACAGTGAGTCCGTCATCTGGAACCTCAGCGAGTACGTCGGCAAGCGGTACGTCTACGCGGTCCACGCGGACGGTTCGTAGCCGCGGCTTGGGTCACGGCCTGAACCCATCACTGTCGCCATCCGGACGCGAAGCAAACGGATCACGCTGAGCGGAGCCGCGATCAGCTGCTCGATTGGCCGCCTGCCGCCTGCAGGCGGCTGAGGAAGTCGGCAGGGCCCCGCAAGGCGGTTGTCACCGCCGTACAGCAGTGCGGCATTTCCCGGCCCGGGACGGCGGGCCGTGACTGGTCGGGGAAGCGGCGGGCGATGCCCGGCGGATCAGGCCACGTTCGTGAGTTTCTGGCGCACGACGATCGCGTTGAGCCGGACCGCGAACGGTGCGGTGTCGGTGAGGCCCAGGGCCCCCACACGGGACTTGCCAAGACCGACGGTGACGTCGGCGCAGAAGGCGACGGCGTACAGGTACTCGCCGGCTTCCTCGTCTTGGAGGGCGAAGAACAGATCGCGGTAGTAGCTCGTGTGGTCCGGCCCCTCCTCGTAGTAAGCCAGTCCCGCCTCGCCTTCCTGCGCCGCGAGATCGGTGAAGGCGTTTACGAGGTCGCGCTCGACGGTGTCCCAGAACGACGCCTGCGCCGCCTCGGGTGGGAGCGCCTGGCGGACCGCCTCCTTGAGGGAGAGCGCCATCACCAGGATCGGCGCCTCCTCCTTGAGCCCCCAACCACGGACCACCTTGACGATGTCGCTGTCGGGAAGCACGGCCGCGGCGTCGCGAATGTGACCGAAGTCGTAGTTGACGGTGGCGGGCGCGATCGCCTCCTGGAAGGCACGCCCAAGGGCGTCCGCTTGGGCACGATGAGCCTCTCCCACCTCGGTGACTGTCCTGAAACAGGCTGCCAACTTCGCCTCCTTAAACATTTTGTTGCACTGGTGAGGCGTCAGTATGCCGCAGCGGCGCGCCACCGTGACCCGCAGGGCGCCGGTTCGGGAGTACCGGCGCACGGTTCGACGACCGTCGCCGCGCCGGCTCGGTGAGCACTGGTCGTGGCTGTCGCCGAGGCCAACCACTTCGCCCGGGAGTGCAGCGTCGCCTTCCGCGCGATCTGCGACTTCGAGGTCTCCCCATGCACCGGCGTACCGTGCCGTATGCCCCAGAGGACGAGTCGGAGGGGACGGTGGTTGTCGCGTGTGTGTACTCCTCGCCGCGTTCGGCGAGCCGGGCGAGCGCCGAGTGCGGGTGGCGGACGACGTACCAGGCCAGGTCGGACTGGTGCAGACCGTCGACCGACAGCAGCAGGACGTGCCGGGCGGCCGGGGGTCCGGGCGTGCGCGCCGAGGCGGGCTCGATGGCCGTGGTGCGGGAGGGGGGCGGCATACGGTCTGTGCGGGGTCATCCGAAAGGCGGAACGTGTACGGGAGCAGACGCCCGCGCCGTGTCCTGACCAAGAGACCCACCCGGACAAGCAAAGCCGCGTTCCAGGGCGCCGCAGCCTTGCGAAGTCGCCTTCGCCGTGCCACCAACAGTGTCCGAGCTAGAACATGCTGGCGTGGATGAGCGCGACAGGACGCAGGACGCTTGCCGGTCTTACGGAAGCCGAACGAACGGATCACCGGGATACGCAGCCGGTCCTTCCGCCCCTCGTCCATCCGGCCGGCAGGAGTCTGCCGCAGCCGTTCGGCCATCGCCTGGTACGGGTGGCGGCGTTCCGAACGACCTACCGCGGGCCTGGTCGCACCGGAGTGGGTCACCGTCACTGCGCGCGCTGCGTGGCCTCGCCCGCAGCGGCCCGCGGCACCGTCGTCGCCCGACGCGGTGCCGCCGACGCGCTGGTCCGGGTGGTGGAACTCGCCCGGGACTCGAACGCGCCGGGCATGCGGGTGCCCCTTCGCTGGGTGAAGCTGAAGGCGTGAGTACCAGTAGCGAGGGCCCGGTAAGTGCTGAACAGATCCACGCAGCACTGGCCGCTCTGGCGGCTGAGCCGGCGGCAGACTCGGAGAAACGGCCCGGGGGACCGCAGGAAGAGGACCGTCTGCAGCTGCTCGGCAGGCTGCTGGCGAAGACGGAGCTCGAGATCACCGCCGCAACCCATCTGACCGAGGAAAGGGAGATCGAGGACGTCCTGGAGACGTTGCTCGGCTGGGGGGAACAGGTGGGAGCGGATCCCGGTCTGGCGGTCAACATCCTGACGAACCGGCTGCAGCGCACCGCGGTGCAGGTCTCCGAACCCGAGGGGGAAGAACTGCCACCGGGCCGGGAGGCCGCCTTCGCGGCCGTCATGACAGCGGTGTACGTGCTCGGGGCCCAGCTGCACGCGGAGCGCGGCGACACGGAAGGAACCCGAAACGCTCTGAGCGGCGCGGAAGAAGCCCTCATCGACATCCTGCAAGGCATGCATGACCTGCGCGTCGCCATCGGCGACGCCCCCGGCCCGGACGACGAAGCCGGCACCTGACCCGCTCGGCGCCCGCCCAGTGTCCCGTGCCGAGTACACCACTTCCGTGGACGCAACCGATCGGTTCACTGGGGCGGGTCCAGACGTTCAACGCCCGCTCCCTTCGCAGGCGACTCGCCCTTCCGCCGATGCGAGGTGTGGGTGACGGCCCCGCATTCAGGGTTGCGACACGGCCCCCGCCGCCACACCGGCACCCAGACACCCAGGGTTTTGTGCCGCCGCACGACCACCTTCAGGGACCGTCCGCAGTCGGGACAGACGTGTCGTCCACCACCGTCCATTCCTCCAGATTAGGACCGTGGGAGCATCCGCGCTTTCACTGCTGTGCCGGCACGAACGTGCCCTTGCTGAGGCGACCGCACCGAAGGTGCTGGCAAACCACTGCGAGCCCCGCTCCCGCCCTCCCCGCTGGTGCACCGCGGCGAGCGCGACGAGGACGGAAGGCCGACGGCGATCGGGACCAGCGGGAGCAGGGTGCGGCGCCATCGGCCGGGGACCCTGTCGATGACGGGGCGGGCACGTCGCCGCTCCCCTGGTGGTGAGGTGGACGAGCCGCCGCTCGATGCCCTGCCGGCCGGCGTAGGTGTCCTCGCCGTGGAAGTCACCGCGGTCGCCCGTGAAGCCGCCGGTCATGGGGGAATCGAGCCGGCCCGTCCGGCTGTCGGAGCAGTGGCTCGACCAGCGTTCCGTCTCCCGGTCGGACAGGCGCGAGTCACGCCCTGGCGGCCGGGGTCGCCGGGCACATCGGGGCCGGCACGCTGCTTCAGCGGTACGTCGCCGCGTGGGCGCTGCAGGGGGTGCGGGGGCAGGTGGCGCTCTCGGATGCCCAGGCGGTCGGGCGCCGAGTCACCCATGCGGAGTACTGCTGGGCGGGCCGGGGTAGCCGGCCCGCCCGGGATTCACCAGGTGACCGGCAGGCGCAGCGGGAAGCGGCGGATGGTCTCGGTGTCCCATTGGAGGTCTTCGGGGGCGACGTCGAGGCGCAGGTGGGGGAAGCGGGTCAGCAAGCCGGTGACCGCGCTCTCCAGCTCCGCCCGCGCGAGCGGCGCGGCGAGGCAGTGGTGCCCTCCCCAACCGAAGGTCATGTTCGGGTGTACCGGCCGTTCGAGGTCGAGCGTGTGCGGGTCGGAGTACACCGACGGGTCGCGGTTGGCGGCCAGGTAGGACACGTGCACGTAGTCGCCGGCGCTCATGGCGGTGCCCTCGACCTCCACGTCCTCCAGCACGATCCGTGGAATGCCCACGCCCTTGCGGAAGGGGATGAACCGCAGGAGCTCCTCCAGCGCGCCGGGGAACCGGTCGGGGTCGCGCAAGAGCGCGGCCCGTTCCTCGGGCCGGATCAGCAACTGGTAGGCGATGTTGCTGATCTGGCAGGTTGCCGTGTCGTTGCCGCTGAGGATGAGGGTCACGGCCAGGACCGCCAACTCGTCGTCGCTCAGGGGCTCGACACCGGACGGCATGGAGGCATTGGCCATCGCGCTGAGCAGATCCTCGCCTGGGGAGCCCCGTCGGGCCGGGACCATGTCGGCGAAGTACGCACGCAGACAGGCCTTGGCGTCGGCCGCGTCCTGACGAGCGTCTGGAGAGGTGGCCAGCAGCCGCATGGTCCACGCACGCAGTTGCTCGCGGTCGGCCTCAGGGACGGCGAGCAGCTCGCAGATCGTCACGTGAGGGAGCGGGATCGACAGATGGGCGACCAGGTCCACGGGGGGCCCCGCCTCGGCCATGGCTGCGAGCAGCCCGGCCACCACCCGGTCCACGGCCGGCCGCATGTCTGCCACCCGCTCCCGTGTGAACGCCTGGGCCGCCACGTGCCGCAGCCGGGTGGCGTGCGGCGGGTCCGTCACGTTGATCGATTCCGGTGACACGATGGGCTCGGGCGTCATCCTCGGATAGTCACGTCCGATGATCGCCGCCCGGCTGAATCGCGGATCGCACGTCACCTGACGGACTCCGTCGAAGCTGGTCACCAGCCACGCCTCGGCCTCGCCGTAGGGCAATCGGATCCGACTGACCGGACCGCGCTGCGCCAACAAGGCCAGCGAGGGGTCGAACTCCAACGCGTGGGCGAAGTCGAAGGGACAGTCGAGTACGGCCGGGTCTTGGAACGGCATACAGCCTCCTTCGTGCGCCGCCAGGCGCATCACTTCCGAGGGTTTCAGTCCTTCCCCTGCCGGCCGTTCAGCGTGGTTGCGGCGGCCGCATGGGGCTGAAGGCGTTGTTCGAGCAGCCGTGGAAGCCGGGCTTGACGGGCAGACGTCACCCGGACTCCGACGACCCGATGTCCATGCCGAAGACGCCGACGATCCGATCCCCGCCGTCCCCGGCCGGCCTCGTGTGGGAGCCGTGTCAGGGCTCTCCCGGCTGAAGGTCTACCGGTTGGTGAGAACCGGGGGTCCGTCCGCGCTCCTTCGCGGTGATGCAAGGGGGCGCTTGGCCGGTCAGTTCTCTTGCGTACGTGATGTCCGCATGGCCGGTTACGGTCTCTTCGAGCCCGTCCCCATCCGGGATGCGACCTCGTCCCGGACACCAGCGTCGGAGAGGAAGGCCTGAACAAGGTCACCGCCCCCAATATGCGATAGATCGACCTTCCTCGCAGAACAGGCGCTTCAGGCAACGAACTCGCCATGGCCAAGCTCTACTGGATCACAGCTCCTCGCCCGGGCCGGTCAACGTGTCTGTTCCGGGGTCTGCTCGAGGGCGCCGTCGGACAGGCCAAGCCGCGGCGTCCCGCGGGCTGACGGGCAGCGTGCCCTGGGGGACGAGGGCCGTGCCCCGCGGCGTTCAAGCCGCCGGGTCCACTGCGTCGGGGCGGGTGAACAGACACGGTGCCATGTGGCCTCTCCTTCGCACGGCTCGTCGATCAGGCGGCCGGCCGGCGGACGACCTGCCCGACCCCAGCGCGGACAGTCACCCTTGATCACAAGTGGGGCGAATCGCCCTTGTCGATGGAGGGAATGCAGCCGTCATGAGCGATCACACGAGGGATGACAGCAGCGCACCGGACCTTGAGGAATCGACCCGCGGCTACTACGAGACCAGCGATGTCGACGCCTTCTACGACGCTGTCTGGGGTGGTGAGGACATCCACATCGGCGTATACGCCCACACGCACGAGGCGATCGCCAGCGCCTCGCACCGCACCGTGCAGCACGCCGCAGACCGGGTCGCGGACGTGCTCGGCCCGGATGCCACCGTGCTCGACCTCGGTTCGGGGTACGGCGGTTCAGCCCGTGCGCTCGCCGAACGCTTCGGCTGCCGGGTGGTGGCCCTGGACCTCAGCGAGGAGCACAACCGGCGCCACCGTGCGGCCAACACCCGACGCGGCCTGGACGGCCTGATCGAGGTTGTCACCGGCTCCCTCAACCACCTCCCCTGCGAGGCGGAGCGCTTCGACGTGGTCTGGTCCCTGGAGGTCCTGTGCCATGCGACCGACCGGAAAGGGGCGCTGCGCGAGGCGGTGCGCGTGCTCAAACCGGGCGGAGCACTGGTCTTCTCGGACATCATGGCGGCCGAGGACACTCCAGCCGAGGCCGTACGGCCCGCGCTGTCCCGTCTCGGCGTGCAGAGCCTGGCAACCCCGTCTTTCTACCTGCAAAGCCTGTCCGGACTCGGCCTGGAAGCCGACTTCGAGGACCGCACCGCGGACCTCACCATCCACTACGCACGCCTCGAGGAGGAGGTGCGCCGCCGCACGCCCGAACTGCGCAGCGTCATCAGCCCGGCCTACCTCGACGACCTGCTGGCCAACCTGCCCCTGTGGACCGACATCACCCGCCGCCGACTGCTGCGCTGGGGCCTCTTCCACGCCCGTCGCGCCACGGCCTGAACCCGCCCCCGACACGGATCGGCAGCTGCGCCGGCGGCGCTCCGACTCGAATGGGCGGCGGCCTGACGGCCCAGAGCGGGAGCGACGGGTACTCCGTACGGGTGAGCCGTGCGGTGGTTCCTCCAGCGCCTGGACGCCTCACGGTGGGTGGCTACGAGGGCGGGTGGCGGCGGGGCGCCGCCACCCGAGGCCGCGCGTCCGGCCGTGACTGGCAAAGTCCCCCACGATCTACTGCGGGTGAAAGACCTGCACCGACAAACCCTGGCGGACCGTCGGCGCCGCGCAGGCGTCTACGCACGAGCACGCCGAACGGACCCGGCGCCCGACCGCCCACCGGATCGATGACGCCCTGCTCGCCCGTGCTCTCCGCGAGGCGGTAGCCAGGCACTGTCCGCCCGCCGTCCGCGGGCAGGGGATCGCCCCAGAGGTGCTCGACGCCCCCCGGCCCCTGGTGTGGCGCCAGGCGGCGAACCGGCTGCCCACGGCCCAGGTGGCCCAGGCGGTCCGTACACCCTCGTCACCACCGCCCGCGGGCGCACCGCCTGACCGCCGAGGCGGCCTCAGTCGCCGCGCGCACGCAGAGCATGAGCGTCCACGTCATCCCCCTCGGAGGGACCGAGGCCGGTGGAGCGCGCTGGTGCCGCGCAGCGCCGGTGCCGCATCAGGGAACCCTTGGTTCGCACCGGTATCCGGATCATTCGGGGACATCGAGGCCAGACGCTGAGGGGTGGGGGCGACCAGGAGCAACGGCGGCCATCTCGATCAGGTAGTCGACGACGTCGATGTGACTGCCCCGCCGCCGAAAGGCCGCTCTTTGGCGGTCGGCGCCGTTCCCCTCGTCGCGGAGGCGCATGTGTGCGGCATGCAGAAGCGAGGGGTCATCTGAGGCTGCCACGGCCGGCAGCGCGGTGTCCCAGAGACGGCCGAGGTGTACGGCAGCGGATTCGAGCCGGCCGGTGTCCAGATTGATGCTCTTTCCGCTCAGCCCGTCCCGGGCGGCGCGCCAGCACGCGGCGCGCAGCATCTCCGGCTGCGGGCACGGGGCGGCCTGGGAGTTGTGGACGGCAGCCATGGCGGTGACGGCGAGGCCTTTGACCGTGCCGGCGAGCAGCAGCGTGTCGTCCACGGTGAGGGCGGCGTCCGCGATACGGATCTCGAGGGTGGGCACGTGGTGGGAGGGGCGGATGTCCCAGTAGAGGCCACCGCGGTCCAGGAGGGTCTCACTCGTGACGAGGCGATCGAGGAGGTCTTCGAAGTGGGTGCGGGACTCGAAGTAGGGGGGCGGCCCCGCTACCGGCCACCGGCCCCACGTCATGGTGCGCCAGCTGGCGTAGCCGGTGTCCATGCCGTCCCAGTAGGGGGAGTTGGCGGTCATGGCCAGGAGAGCGGGGAGCCAAGGGCGCAGGTGGTTGCTCAACTGCAGCGCCGTGGCCACGTCGGGGACGCCGACGTGGACGTGACAGGCGCAGACACTCTGCTCGTGGTCCAGGGCGCCAAACCTGGCCAAGCTTTCGGCGTAGCGGACCCCGGGGGTTAAAGGCGGTGGATTGAGCTGCCCCAAAATGGGCGTGCCGCTGGAGATGACGCGCAGCCCCAGCCGGGCTGCGGCACACGCGACGGCGTTACGGGTCGCACGCAGCTGCTCCCCCAGGTCCGTGAGGGCGGTGTGCGGATCCGTGCGGACCTCGACCTGATAGAGAGTGAACTCGGTGGTGACCCGGTCGCCGAGATCCCCGGCTGCCTGGGCCACCACCTTGTCTGCTTGCGGGCTCAACTGCCGCGATACCGGGTCCACCAGCAGGTACTCCTCCTCCACCCCCACGGTGACCTCGGTCGGGCCGGTCGCAGGCCGCCGAGGGCCTGCGCTGTCTGCCGACGGCTGTGCGCCGGCAACTGTCCCCTTCTCTCTCTGCATGGCAACCAGTCTGTCCCTCGGAGTCGTCCAGCTGGAGTGCGCCGCAACGCCAAAGAAACGCACGCGCCAGACAGGACACAGCTGCTGCTTCCGGCTTGGCTCGGTCGGATCAGTCGTCAGCCGGAGCCTCCTCGACGCTGTCGGTCCTCACTCGGCGCCGCTCGGTCTCGTGGGAGACGGGGTCGTACTGACCCAGTACGTGTCGGCCTTCTGGTCCCACTTTCGGGCGAGCGGATCGCGTACGAGCCGGCTCAGCAGGCCGATCGGCGTGATCAGCAGAAAGTACGTGATGGCGAGGAGTGCCTTGCGCATCTGCTCCCCTGAGGCCACGATCGGCTCGCCGCGCACATTGAACGAGGTGTTCACCAGGACCGGGCAGCCGGTCCGCTCCTTGAAAGCCGTGAGCAGCCGGTAGTACGGGGCGTTGTTCTCCTCGGTGACGGTCTGCACCCGGGCCGAGTGGTCGACGTGGGTGACCGCGGGGATGGTGGAGCGGTGCACCTTGAGCTGGTCGAGTCCGGTGACGCTCCCGGAGTCCGGAGCCTCAAGGCGCTGGGCCGGGGAGACATCCGTGACCACCAGCATGTACGGGCTCTCCTGGTGGAGTTCGAAATAGTCCTTGGCGTCCTCGGCGAGCACCGAGGGTGCGAACGGACGGAAGGACTCCCGGAACTTGATCCTGAGGTTCATAGCGGACTGCATGGCCGGATCCCGCGGGTCTCCGATGATCGACCGTGCTCCGAGCGCCCGGGGCCCGAACTCCATCCGCCCCTGGAACCAGCCGACGATCTTGCCGTCGGCGAGCCCTTCGGCGACCTGCCGGCAGAGCTCGTCCGGATCCAGACGGGTGTACGGGAGCTGCCGGCCGTCCAGGTAAGTGGCGATCTCCTCATCGCTGAACCGCGGTCCGAGCAGTGAACCGGACATGCCGTCGCGGCCCGTGCCCACGTGTGCCCGGGGCGCGCCGAGGTCCGCGGCAACGGCGAGGGCCGCGCCGAGCGAGCCTCCGGTCGCCCGCGGCGGGCTGAATCCAGACCTCGTCGAAGATCTGCTCGTTGATGACCTTTCCGTTGGCGACGCAGTTGAGGGCCACGCCGCCGGCCAGGACGAGGTGCCGCTCACCGGTGAGCTCGCGGGCGTGCCGGGCCAGCAGCACGACCACTTCCTCGGTGACCTGCTGCACCGAGGCCGCCAGGTCGAACTCCCGCTCGGTGAGCGGCCCCTCCGGTGTGCGCCGCGGCCCGCCGAACAGCTGCTCGAAGCCGCGGCCGGTCATGACCTGACCGCGCAGATACTCGAAGTAGCGCGTGTCGAGCCGGAAGGAGCCGTCCGGCTTGATGTCGATCAGCTTCTCTCTGATCACCTGCGCGTAGCGGGGCTTTCCGTAGGGGGCCAGACCCATGAGCTTGTACTCGCCGGAGTCCACCTTGAAGCCGCAGAAGTACGTGAACGCCGAGTACAGCAGACCGAGCGAGTGCGGGAAACGGATCTCGGCCACCGGCCGCAGTTCCGTTTGCCTGCCGTGCCACAGCGTGGTGGTGGCCCATTCGCCCACACCGTCGATGCACAGTACGGCAGCCGATTCGTACGGACTGGGGTAGAAGGCGGACGCCGCGTGGGACTCATGGTGTTGGCGGACACGCAGTTCGGGGACGGTACCCAGGTTGAGAGCGGCCAGCTCCTGCCTGACGACATCCGCGGTGCGCCGCTTCCACGACAGCCAGGCCGGCAAAGTGCCCTGGAAAGAGGCGAATCCGGTCGGCGCGGCACCGGCGAAAGTCGCCATGACACGACGGAACTTCAGCGCGGGATCCTCGTAGTATGCAACCGCGGACACATCGTTCAACGAGGCGCCCGCCTCCCGCAGGCAGTATTCGATGGCCTGCGCCGGGAAGCCGGGATCATGGCGGACACGGCTGAACCGCTCCTCCTGCGCGGCGGCCACGCCTGCAGGTGCGCCACCGCGTCGAACCGGTACACGACGACCCAGTCGGGTTGCAGCGGTGTCGGCGGGGAGATCTCGGTGCCGGTGCCTTCCGGCCGGTGATCGCCGTCGCCGCGGCGGCTCCGTTCTTCTGGTGTTCATGGTGGCTCAACCTGTCGCCACCGACTGCTCCGCAGGGAGTCGGCCGTAGATGCGTTCCGGCGTCAGCGGCAGCGCGCGGTAGCGGACACCCGTGGCGTCATGGACCGCGTTCGCGAGCGCGGGGGCCACCGGGTTGATGCAGCACTCCGCCATGCCCTTCGCCCGCAGGGGCCCGACCGAATCCGCCGAACCCACCAGGAGGACCTCGGTACGGGGAATGTCGGCGTAGGTGGGGATGCGGTAGTTCCGGAGGTTCGGGTTGACCATGACGCCACTGTCGTCGAGGTGATGGTTCTCGGTCAGCGCGAAGCCGATTCCCTGGGCGACACCGCCCTCCACCTGTCCCCGGACCTGCGCCGGGTTGATGATCACCCCGGCGTCCGCCGCCTGAACGCTGTACAGGATCCGTATCTCGCCCGTCACGCGGTGCACGGCGACCCGGAACCCGTGCGTGTTGGAGGTGACGCTCCGGGGTGAGCCGTACGCCTTGCGCGCGGCGGTGAACCGGATACCACGCGCCCGGGCCAGCGCGACGAGTTCGGCCAGCGACACCCGCCGGTCTCCGCAGACGACACCGTCGTCGTCCATCGTGCACATCACGACGTGGACGCCCGTGTGCGCCGCGGCGAACTCCAGGATGCGGTCGCGCACGGCATTGGCCGCCCGCAGGACCGCGTTACCCGCCACGAACAGGCCCGCGCTCGCGAAGGCTCCGGTGTCGAACCCCGTGCGGTCGGTGTCGGACTGCACCAGACGGATCCGCGACGGCGTCGTGCCGAGCTGGTTGGCCGCGATCTGGACATGGGCCGTGGAGGTTCCCTCGCCGAACTCGACTGTCCCGACCGCCAGTTCGTAGAGGAGGTCGTCGCCCAGCGTGACCCATGCCTCGGAGAGGTGTTCGGTCGGGGGCGCGGTCTCGTGCAACGAGCTGGCCACGCCGCTGCCGACGAGCCACTCGGGGCCAGGGGGCGGCTGGCCGGCTGTACGGGCCAGGGCGTCGCCCACCAGGTCGATGCACTCGGCGAGTCCGTCCTCCGTGAAGACCACGTCGTCGGGGCCGTCGTGCAGGGCGACCAGGGGCTCGCCCGGCCGCACGATGTTGCGTCGGCGCAGTTCGAGCGGGTCGATGTGCAGGGCGCGGGCCAGTTCGTCCATGGCCGACTCCACGGCGAACGCGGGCTGCGTCATCCCGTAACCGCGCAGTGCCCCACTCGGCACGGTGTTCGTGTAGACGGAGTACGCGTCGTACTTCTTGTTGGCGCAGCGGTAGATCATGACGGCGGCTCCGCCCGCGTACACCGTTTCGCCACCGTGGTTGCCGTAGGCGCCCGTGTTGGACACGTTGCGTACCTGGAGGGCGGTGAGCGTGCCGTCGGCCTTCGCGCCGAGCTTGACCGTCAGGGTCATCGGATGCCGCGGCGAGGCCGTGGTGAACTCCTCCTCCCGGGTGTACTCGAGACAGGTGGGCCGCCCGGTGTCCAGGGTGGCGAGCGCGACCAGGTCCTCCGCGATCACCTCCTGCTTGCCGCCGAATCCGCCACCGACTCGCTTGCAGAACACCCTCAGCAGGTCCGGACGCAGCGCGAACAGGTACTCCAGCTTGGCCTTCGCGATCGACGGTGACTGCGAACTCGTGCGGACGTTCAGCCGGCCGTCCTCCATCCAGGCGATCGAGCCGTGGGTCTCCAGATGCGCGTGCTGCACCCGCGGTGAGGAGTACGTGCCTTCGTGGATCACGTCGGCCGCGGCGAATCCCGCGTCGACGTCGCCGATGTGCGAGTGGAGTTCGAGCAGGATGTTGTGGACGGGATCGCGGACGAACGGATCCTCCGCGCCATGCAGTTGGGGTGCGCCCTCGGCCATCGCCTCCTCGGGGTCGAACACCGCCGGCAGCACGTCGTACTCGACGACGAGCCGCCGGCAGCCCTCCTCCGCAGCTCCGACCGTGTCGGCGAGGACCGCGGCGACGCGCTGGCCGGCGAAGCGGACCGTGTCGTCGAGGATGTAGGTGTCGTCCGGGTCGACCCGGTGGTCGGTGTGGATCGCCGTGGTGAAGCGTTTACGCGGTACGTCTTCCCAGGTGTAGACCCGGTGTACACCTGGCACCGCGAGTGCGGCCGTCCTGTCGACCGAGACGATCCGGGCGTGCGCGTGGGGTGAGTGGAGCACCTTGAGGTGCAGCATGCCCTCGATATGTGTGTCCATGGTGAACTCGGCGTGACCCGTCACCACGTCGTGGCCCGCGGGTGCGGCGACGCTCGTCCCCACGGCCTTGCCCGGTACCGCCGTCTCGACCGCGCTGACGCCCTTCACGGCGTCCTCGATCGCCCGGTAGCCGGTGCAGCGGCACAGGTTGCCCTGCAGCGCCCGGGGCAGATCCGCCTTCTGGTCCTCGGTGAAGGTCGCCGACGTCATGATCATCCCTGCGGTGCAGAAACCGCACTGGAACCCCGGGGCGTCCTCGAACTGCCGCTGCACGGGATGCGGGGCGCCGGGCCGTCCGAGGCCCTCGATCGTGGTCACCTCACGGCCGTCCGCGCGGAATGCGGGGGTGATGCAGCTGTGGACGGGTGTCCCGTCCAGCCACACCGTGCAGGCGCCGCAGTCGCCCGCGTCGCACCCCTTCTTGACGCCGAAGTGGCCCAGGTCGCGCAGGAAGGTGCGCAGGCACTGGCCCGGGGCGGGTTCCCGGTCGAACTTCCGGCCGTTCACGCTGTAGGTCATGGCAGGTCCCCAGCCATGAGTTCGCGGCGAATCTCTTCGGCGAAGTGGTGGGTCAGATGGCGGCGGTGGTCGGGGGTCCCGTTGGGATCGGCGAACCAGACGTCGGCCGGCACGGCGTCGATGCTCTGCCGCAGGGTTCGGGCATCGGGCAGGGAGTCGAAGGCGATGCGGACCGGCCGGGTGGTCCCGGCGGTGACGGTGAGCAGCAGGTCACTCGCTCCCAGCCGTTGGGTGCCGACCAGGAACACCGTCGAACGCCCGAGCCGGGTCAGCGTGAAGCGACGGTGCGCGGTGCGTTTGCGCAGCGCGTGCGCCGGAATCGTGATGCGCCGCAGGATTTCCCCGGGGGTGAGAACGTTGCGGTGGTCGCCCGTGACGAAATCGAGGGCGTCGACGAAGCGCACGGAGCCGTCGGGCGCCCATAGTTCGTACCGCGCCTCCAGCGCGACCGTCAACGTGATCATCGGGCCGGCGGGCAAGGAGGTACAGATGTTTCCGCCGACGGTCGCGGCGTTCCAGACCTTGAACGAGGACAGGAATGCCTCACAGCTTTTCCGGAAGAGAATTCCGGCGGTCCACTCCTCCGGGCACGGGAAGGCGTACAGGTCGCGAATGGTGCAGGTGGCGCTGATCTCCAGGCCCTCGTCCGTCGGGACAACAGGCTCCCATCGCAACGCCGTCAGGTCGATCAGCCTTCGCAGGTCCGGCTGCTCCGTGGAGTAGAGCCATGTGCCGCCTGCGAGCCAGGCGTCGCCCTCGTGCCAGTCCATACCTGGCCGCTCGGAGGGTCGCCGGACTACTTCGGTGATGGTGTTGAGGTCCATGAGAACCGACCTACGGGAGAACGGACCTACGGAAGACAACTGTCCCGTGCGACTCGTGGAGTTGATTTCCCGCTGAGCGAGGAAATGTGGCCGCCAGGCCGCACTGTTCGGGGTCACCGCGTCGGGAGGGACCGGCGGGCACAGACGCCTTTCGCACAGCGTATCGCAGCATGTGGATGAGGCCGGGGAGAGGTCCACCGAGGGTAGCTGAAGCACCTCGGACGGTTACGCCGATGTTTCATCGGGCGGCCCACAACAAGATCTGGTTCACGGTACGGGGGCATCCCCGGGCGGAGGGGCCCGGGGCCGAGCAGGTACGCAGGATCCGGGACGCGGTCGAGGCGGACGGCGAAGATCCCTGACAGCTGGGCCTTCGCGACCAAGGAGGAACCGGCCGCGCCATGTGAGGGAGGCGAGGTGCGGGTGACCACGGAAGGAAGCCGCCCGCTCTCGAGCACCTGCCGCGGCAGTGCCGGTCCGAAATGGTCGCCGATGACCTGAAGTGCCTCGCGCTTGGCTTCGAGGGGCGGACTGGGTCAGCCGTGTTGCCATCGGCGAGTAGGCCGTGATCTTCGTACACAGGTCAAGCAGGTCGACGTTGTCCCGGCACGAGGACGAGTTGCTGCTTGAACGGCCCGGAGCTCCCAGAAGGTCTCACCTCCTGTCTGACGGCCCATGAAGGGGGCAAGCCTGAACTCGCCTGCTTGAGGAGGGACTGGCGTGCGCTCTCACTGACTGCCGGAGCGTTCTTGTTCGGCTCGGGCAGCTTGATGTCGGGTCGAAGCTTGGCCATCAGCCGAGGTAGTTCGCGCGCCCCTCGTCGTCGAGTTCGAAGGGCCCCTCAGGGATGATGCAGAACTCGTTGCCCTCCGGGTCCGCCATCACCAGGAACCCGCCGTCGGCGTACTGCTCCAGCCTGCGCCCGCCGAGCATCTCGACCCGTTGCTGCTCGGCGGCGGGGTCGGGAGAGGTGATGTCGAAGTGCATCCGGTTCTTGCTCGACTTGGGCTCGGCGGTGTGCTGAAACCCCAGCCCCAGGCCGTTCTCCCGCCGCAGCCACACGTACGGGCCCATACGGGCCACGACCGGCCTACCGAGCAGTTCCGACCAGAACACAGCGAGCCGCTCGGGGTCCGTGGCATCGACGATCAGGGCATTGATCTGCATAGGTGAGTCCGCCATGCCCCCATCCTCTCAAGACGGCCCACAGCCGCTCAGCAGTGGCTGTGACCAGCGGAAACCAAGCCTCGGCGGCGGGCGACCGGAGGATCGCAGTCCAGGTTGTCGGCCCGCTCGGTGTACAGCGCTGTTCCGGCTACTCCAGGAGCAGGGGATTGGGCAGGTCCGCCGCAGGATGCATGCGCAGCACTGTGTGCAGGACTCCGGCGAGGCCGGACATGAGGCTGGGTGGGAACGCCTCGCGGGCCAGGCCGCCGACGGGGCCGCTGTTCGAGACCGGTGAGGATCTCCGCGTCGAGGTCCAGCGGGTCGCCGAAGCCCAGGGAGGTGAGGAACTCCCAGAGGCCGAGGTCGCCGTGGCAGAGGGTGTGGCACCAGCCGAAGCCCTCGGCGGCGCGGGCGTGTGCGGCGCGGTGGGCCACGTCGAGGGGGGCGGGACCGCCGGTGCGCCGGTGCAGGTCGGGCATGCCGATGCCGATCCCCGCGCTGCCGTGGCACCAGCTGGTGAAGAAGTCCTCCTCGGCGCCGATCCGGACGTCGAGCCAGTTGCCCGGTTCGGGCTGCCAGAGGGATTCCTGGAAGGCGAAGGCCTGCTGGGCGAGGTGCCGCCAGCCGCGGCGTTCGGCCACGGAGCCGGCGCCGCTGAGGGCGAGCCGGGCCAGCACCCAGCCGATGCCCGTGGCGCCGTGGGCGAAGCCACCGATGCCCTCGGGGTTGAGCCGGGTCGTCCAGCGGGCGCCGCTCACGTCGAGCGTGGCCAGCCCGGTCAGCCGACGCCGATGCGCGCGGCGGCGCCGAGCCACCGGCCCTGCCCGGTCGCGGTGGCCAGGCCGAGCAGGGGACGATCGCGCCGGCAGCCCCGTTGAGGAGGTCCACCTCGATGTCCTCCTCGACCAACGAAGCGCCCTAGGCGAGCAGTTGGGGCCGCTCGGTGGCCGCTCCAGCAGCCGGTCGTCACCGAGCACCCGGGCAGCGCCAGCCATGTCCACACCTGGGAGGCAGCACCGCTGAACGCCCCGGCCGACGGCGTCGGCGTGAGGTCCTCGGTGCCGAGCAGCACGCGCAGGGCGCCCTCCGGCAAGTGCGGGCTCCAGCGCGCGGCGCGGTGAGGTTGTCGGACATGGCGGAAAGAGGTCTCGACGTTCGTGGGGTGCACGCCCGTCTACCCGGAGGCGGGCGCGGGGCAGGAGTCCACCGGAGTAAGGGAGTCGGCCCGGGACAGGTCCACGGTCACGGCGACACCGTCCACCTTCAGCACGACCGTTCCCCGGCCGGCCGAGACGACCTCTCCGCACAGGGACGTCGCACCCTGCCTGACCACAAGTCCCGGAGGATCTTTCGGCGGGGCGTACCAGGTCATTCCGACCGCGGTGACCAGCAGTGCCGTACACAGGCAGGTCAGGACGGTCCCCGTGCGCAGGAAGCGAGCGCTGGACAGTGCCTCGTCGTGGTCCTCGACCTGCAGCGGCCGCCCGGTCGCGTCGTCGGCCTCGGACAGCCAGCGGGCGTACGGACGACCGTGCGCCGCGCGCAACAGGCACAGGGCGCCCGCTCCACCCACCGCCAGGGCGGCCAGGAGCAGCAGTCCGACCGCGGTGGACCAGCCGGGGGCGATCTGTCCGACGTCGCTGCGGCCCTTGATCAGGCTGAACCCCACGAGTCCGGCCAGGACCGCACCGAGCCCGTTGCGCCAGGCCACGGCGACCTCACGCACCCGGTCCAGCTCCCGCTCCAGGGCCCGCCGCACCGACCTGGCCCGGCGCAGTTGGGCGGCGGTCGGCGGGGGGCCGGGCAGCAGACCGCCGCTCATCCGCCCCCTCCGGCCGGTAGCCTCAGGCTCCAGAACGCACCGCAGCCGGGCCTGCCGTCCGGGGAACCGTCGTACACCACCTCGGCCGTGCAGAACATCACGACCGGGCGGCCGGGTGCGGAAACCGCCCCCGTGCCGTCCCGGAACAGCTCCTTCACCAGCGTGAACTCCATCTCCTGACCGCACCGCGGGCAAGGCCCGGACAGCACCAGCGCGGAGCCGAAGTCCTCCAGGGTGAAGGTGGCCGCGGCCCGCTGCGCGAACCGCGGGTCGGTGCCCTGCTGATAGGGCAGGGACGACGCTGTGCTCATCGGTGCTCTCCCGTGGGGTCCCGTCGGGGGTGTCCGTCTGATGGGCCGGTGCCGGGATGGCCCGTGTAGGTGAACGCCCCCCAGTCGGAGAGCGATCCGAAAGGGCGGGCGGGAGCCTGCGGAGGCGGGGGGAGCGGTGCCTCCGTGACGACCGGGCCGCGCAGCACGCGCAGTCGCTTGGCCAGCACGCCGTGCGGCAGGTCGCGTAGCCCTGTCTGGGCGGCGCGCAGCGCCTCCGCCGGCGCCGCCCCTTCGGCCCAGCGGCCGACGAAGTCGGTCATCACCAGGCAGGCGGCGAGGTCGTTGACCGGCCAGGACGCCGACACCACCCCCCGCGCACCGGCCCCGATGAGGGTGCCCGGCAGGCCGACCACCTCGTCGGGCAGCTCCCGGCCGGCCACGGAGGTGGCGCATGCGGAGAGGATCACCAGGTCCAGTCCGCCGCGCAGGTCCAGCAGATCCCGTACGGCGAGGCGCGCGCCGCCGCCGAGGACGAGCGCGGAGGAGAGGGGCTCGGCGGGGTCCGTCTCGGCGTGACAGGCGAAGTGGGCGACACCACCGCCCTGTTGCAGCCAGTCCAGCACCCGCTCGGGTGTGGCCTCCTCGTCCACCAGCACCAGGGACTCGGCGAACCGGCCGGCGGTCGCCCGTACCTCCCGCTCGGCGAAGGGGAGTTCACGCAGGCCACTGCCGCGTCCCACCGCCACTCCGAGGTACCGGGGCGCCCTTGCGGGTTCGCCGGTGGGCAGCACGCGCAGGCAGGGAGCGAAGCCGACGGCGTGGCCGTCGAGCAGGAACCGGGCCGGCCGGCCGGCGCCGGGTGCGGCGTACGCCGTCTGCCAGGGCAGGTGCACCAGCTCCCCCACGGGGATCAGGGTGAACGGCGCGCCCTGCGCGGGCACCACCTGGGCCAGGACGTTCTCCCAGGCCCACCGGGCGAACCGGTCGAGCCGCTCGCTGTCGCGCCACGTCCCGTCCTGCCAGGGGGCGAGTGCCCTCGCGCCCAGACCGTCCAGGGGCGTGGCCCGTACGGCCGACTCCGCGACGGTGAAGGCCACGCCTGTTTCAGAGCCCGGGACCAGGTAGATGACGGTGCCGCTGCCGTTGAGCGCATCCGTGCCGGTCGTACCGTCGGCCGCTGTTTCGCCCAGCCGCAGGCGTTCGGCCAGCAGCAGCGCGCGGGTGCGTTCCAGCCGGGTGACCGCGCCCACCGGGTCGCCGGACCGCCAGGCCGCCATGGCTACCGCCGCGGGGAGCCCGCGTGAGGTGCGCAGCCAGGTCTCCTTGGCCGCGCGCTGTCCCTGCTCGGCCACGAGCCGTCCCACCGCCTGCTCGGCGAGGTCGAAGGCGGCCACGGCCTGCGGATGCCGATCCAGCCGGGCCTGCCACAGGCCCCACTCCATCGCGCCTTCCGCCGCGGCGGCCGGATACCGGTCACGGGCCGCCTCGTAGCCCTGCCGGTACAGTTCCTCGGCCTCCCGCAGCAGCTCCGGATCGACGCTCAGCGCATGGCGCAGTCGGCACAGCCCGGCCAGTACGAACACGGCCGACACCCAGGTCCGCGACGCCGGATGGGCCTCGGTGCGGGCCGCCTCGGCCTGGCCCGCCGCCTCCTCTGCCAGCGCCGCCGAACCGGTGCGTTCCGCCTGCGCGCCCAGCGCGAGTGCCAGTCCGATGCGGGCGTTCACGGGCGAGCCCGCCTCCGGGCCGCCCTCGGCGATGGCCTCCCGTTGGGCGGCCACCGCGCGGACCAGTTCCCGCGGATCGTCGGTGGCCTCGTAGCGCGCCTGGTGGGCATGGCCGAGGTTGTTCAGGACGGCTCGGCGTTCGGCCGGGTCCGCCGGCCGCGCGGCGGCGGCCAGCAGCCGCTCCACCGCCTCGTCCAGATCGGTGGCCGTGCCGCGCCGCTCGTAGCGCTGGTGCAGGGCCACGGCCAGCCCGCTGTGCGCGGTGACGGTGTGCGGCGAGCCCGGGCGCCTGCGGTCCACGGCCTCCTGCCACAGTTCGATGGCTTCGTCCAGGTCGCCCATCGAGCCGCGGGCGAGGAACCGCTCGTACAGACCGGCCGCGAGATTTCCCGCCGTCCGGGGCCGGTCGGGGAGCCCGCCCGGATCGGCCAGCGCCCGCCGCAGCAGGTCCACGCCCCGGTCCAGGGCATGCGGGTCGGAGGTGAGGCCCGCGAACCGGACCAGCGCGCTGCCCCAGGCGTCGCGGAAGGAGGCCACCAGCAATCCGCCCCCGGGCGGCAGATACGGTGCCGCCGTCTCCAGCCTCCTGCAGGCTTCCTCCAGTTCCACCGCGCCGCCGCCTGCGCCCTGTGCCTGACGGGCGATCCGCGCCTCGGCCGCGGCGGCGGTGGCCGCGGCGTACAGCGGCGATCGGGCCCGCGTGGTGGCGGCCGCATCCTCGGCCAACTCCACGGCCCGGTCGAGCAGTTCCGCTCCGTCGGCCGAATCGGCAGCGGTCTCCCGGAGTACGACCGCGAGATTGAGCTGTGCTCCGGCGCGCGCGGCGGAAAAACCCGGTGGCAGCCCGGCCAAGGCCCGTTCGAGTGCCGTGCGGGCCCGTGCCCGGTCCTCGCGGGTGCCCAGCAGGCGGTAACGCTCGAAGTGGGCGATGCCCAGGTTCACCGCGCGTGCCGCCGGATTCTCCGCCTGGGCGACCGGCGCCGAGGGATCGAGCAGCCGGATCACCTCGTCGAAGTCCTCCTCCGACTTCAGCCACACGGCCCGTACGAGCAGGGTACGGGCGAGCCCCTTCTCCGGTGCGGCACGGAAGCCGGGGTCGTCCCCGGCGAGGTCCAGCGCCTGGCGGGCACGGTCAAGGGCGTTCGTCAGAAGGCGTTCGTCGTGGTCGAGTTCGGCCTGTTCACGTAAGCATTCGCCCAGCACGTCGAAGGCGGAGATCCACGTGTGGAGTTCCTCAGGGTCTCCGTCACCGGTCGAGGGCGGCGGTTCGCCCGCGGTGTCGATTTCCCGCTCCAGCAGAGCCCGGGCCGCCGTCAGGTCGGCCGGATCCCCGCCCGCCGCGAACCGGTCGGCCAGACACCGCCCCAGGTGCGCCGCGGCCATGAGACGCGGCCAGGTACCTTCGTCGGCCACGGCCAGTACCGCCCGGAACAGGGCGATCGCCTGTCGGGCGTCGTCGAAGTCCCCGCGTTCCGTGAACCGGGAGTGGAGGGCGACACCGAGGCGGAACTCCGCATCGGGCCGGTCGTCGCTGTCGCCGTCGAGCTCCGTCAGGGCGGCGTGGAAATGGTGCACGGTGCCGTCCAGATCGCCCAGCCGCTCGCAGACCGCGCCCGCCATGGCGTACCACAACTGCCGTTCCCGGGACGCGAGATCCTCGGGCGGGCCGGTCGCGGCCCGGTCTCGCACGGGCCCCAGCACCCGGTCGGCGAGTTCCGGGGGCGGAACCCGCAGTTCCATCAACTCCGCCAGCGACAAGCGCACTTCGCCCCCTGTGACGTCCGCACCCGGACCACGTCCGTGCCGAGATCCTACGGCGCGTGGTGGGTCCGTATCGGCCGATGAGGAAAGCGGACTCCCCATCGCCGCTCTCGGTCCTGGCCCGACGACGAGCGGCCATGACTACGCCGGCGCCTCCGGCGACAGGAGCACCGGAACGGCCGACGGGACCCTGTAGGACGTGCGGTTGTCCGCTGGGCCGGGCCCGATCCCCCTGCGGTCTCGAGCGGGTCGGTGATCGTCAGCCGGGTGTCGCGTCCGGGCGGCACGTCACCGCCGGCACGAACCCACCGGCTCACACCCTCAACGCCCGCTCCGCCACCACGTTCGGTGACGGAGCGGGCGTTGCCTTGGCGTCCGAGAGGAGCGGCCGTGCGCCGATGTGTGTGCACGGTCAGGACACACCAGATACCGACGTAACCGGCATAACGGTCATCTCACGTGGTGGACATCAGCAAGGGTCCGAAGGGGTGCGTGCCGCCGCCCTCTTGCGGGCCGTGGTGACGACGTCGTTGATCCACAGCTCGTCGGCGTGCCCGGTGGCGGCCTCCTCCAGACGGCCCCAGAGAGACACGCGAGTCCAGGTGATGAAGCGGCGGTGCGCGGTGGCGGGCGAGACCCCGAACCACGGCGGTAACTGCCGCCACGTACAACCCGAGGTGAGGACGTAGACCACCGCGGTGAAGGTCTGTCTCTCGTTCAGCGGCGCCGTGCCGCCGCCCTGCCGGCGTCCCGTGAAGCTCGGCAGCAGTGGCTCGACCAGGCTCCACATCCCGTCCGGCACCAGCCGTCGGGCCAGCTCGTATTTCATCGTGCCCCCCATTCCGCGCCCGGCTTTCCCCATTCCGCGCGCCCTACCTAAAGCAATATCGCCCGGGGCCACGTGAGACAAGGATTCACGCGACCACCACGACGGCAAGCGAGTTCGACGCGCCGACTATGGCCTTCCCGGGCACGCTTGTCCACCACTGCCGACACCCATAACTGAACGTTTGATTCCCCTTGATGAGCAGGGCGGAGACCCCTTCGGCGACGGCCACAGCGACCCCGTCCAGGCCGTTGACATGCCCGTCCCGCAGGATGTAAATCTGTCGAGCATCGAATCGGGGGCGCGAATCCTGATGCGGTGAACAAGGTCGTTCCGCGAAGCCTTCCTAAAGAAAGGCAGACGTCTTCCCGGCCCATCTTCCAGGCCATTCATCCATTGCGCGAGCGAATTACTGCACGGAATTCACGCGTTAATCGTGGTCGTGGTGCTTCTTCTCGCCCACTCCCAAGAGCACCCGAGACATCGGGTACGCCGTCCGGATCCCCGGCGGCGCTGTGCACCACTTCGCAGAGAAGGAGATCCCCATGAAGAAGATCGCCGTGCGTAAGGCCGGGACCGTCCGCCTGACGTCCGCCGCCGCGTCCGCGTACTGCTGCGGCACCAACAACGCCTGATCCCAGGCAGGTGCGCGCCGGGCCATGCCGCCCGGCGCGCACCGCACACCGGTCGCCAGACAGTGAGGTGAGGCAGTGACGACACCGCCGTCCAGGAATTTCGACGAACCCGTACGGCTGCATCCGCTCACCTATCTCGAGGAGGGCGACGAAGTCACCGTCGGCCGCGCCGACATCGATTCCTACGGCCTCTTTCCGCCCGACGGTGCCGCACTGCTGCGCCGTCTGGAGGGCGGCACACCGCCGAACGCCGCGGCGCGGTGGTACACCGAGCAGTACGGCGAACAGGTGGACATGGCGGAGTTCCTCGACGTCCTCGACGAACTCGAACTCGTCGTCCAGGACGGAGAGGAAGTGGCCGCGCCATCCGGCCCGGTGCGCTGGCAACGGCTCGGCCGCGCCGTCTTCTCCCCGGTCGCCTGGGGCGTCTACGGCCTGATCGTGCTCGCCGCGCTCGTGGTCATGATCAGACAGCCCCACTTGGCGCCGCACTACCAGAACCTGTTCTTCACCCGACGGTCTCTGGTGCTGCTCACCCTCGGCATCGTCCTCGGCCAGGTGCCGTGGATCCTGCTGCACGAGGCCGCCCACGCCCTCGCGGGGCGGCGCCTGGGCCTGAACTCGACCCTGTCGATCAGCCGGCGGTTCTACTACGTGGTCTTCGTGACCGCCCTGGACGGACTGGTCGCCGTACCCCGGCGCAAGCGCTACCTGCCGATGCTCGCCGGCATGATCACCGACGTCCTGGTCATCAGCGGCCTGACCCTCGTGGCCGCGGCCCTGCAGGGCGCCGACGGTGCCACGGCCGTCGTCCGGCGGCTGCTGCTGTCGATGGCCTTCGCGGTCGTACTCCGGCTGGTGTGGCAGTTCTACTTCTTCCTGCGCACCGACCTGTACTACCTGGCCATCACCGTCCTCGGCTGCAACGACCTGCAGACCACCGCACGCCAGATGCTGCGCAACCGCCTCATGCGGCTGCTGAACAGGCCCGGGCGCATGGTGGACGAGAGCAGATGGGGCGACCGCGACCGGCAGATCGCCCGCTGGTACTCGTGGCTGATGGTGGCCGGCTACGTCTTCCTCACCGTCACACTGCTCACCGCCGCGGTCCCCACCGGAATACGCCTCACCGAGGTCGCCGTGCACAAGCTCGGCAGCGATCTCTCACCGGCCAACGCAGCGGACGTGCTGACGTTCCTCGTCATCAACTTCTGGGAGCCGGTCTTCGCCGCCTACCTGGCGCTGCGTGCATGGCGGCGCCGCACCCGCACCCCCGCCACCACCGCAAAGGAGACCGCACATGCAGCAGGCTGACTCCGCGCCACCCGCCCACCTCGGGCTGCGGGGCGGAACACGGCGCGACAGGGCCGCGGCCCTCGACGGCCTTGCGCTGCCACCCCTGCTCCTGCCTCCGGTCGACGCCCACCGCCGGCTGCGCGGCCCCTACACGGCGGCCGGCACCATCGCCCGGGCCCTGGTCCCCCGCGTACTCGACGCCGACCCCGAACTCGTACGCCGGCATGACATCGAACTGCTCTCGGTGGCACCCGAGTTGGCGGTCATCGTGCCCAACTCGCGCGAGACGCTGACCTCCATGGCACTGCCCGCCGAACGCACCCGCTTCTACGCACGGCTGCGCACCCGGCGGATCGCCAACGGGCTGGTGGAATTCGTCCGCGACGCGCTGCCCGCACTCGGCCACGACGGGCCGCGGCGCCTGGTGGTGGAGAACGCCGAGCACGCCGAGACCACGGACGAGGAGTTCCTCGCCGCCCTGGTGCGCCGCGTCGGTCCCGGCACGCTGACCGTCGTCCTGTGCGGCGCGCACGCCCCGGACCCCGACGGCGTCCTGGCCCCCGCACTCGACCGCCACACCACTGCCGTGCCCGTGACACCGACCGAAGCCGCCCCGGCAAACGGTATGGACGAGCCCGCATGGCACTGGGTAGCCTCCGACGGGCTGCTCGACGGCCCCGACGGCACGGCCGCCCGCACCGCCTACGAGGCCCTGCCCGCCGCCCAGCGTGCCGCCCTCCACGACCGCCGGGCCGCGCAACTGCGCCAGGCCGAGGAGCTCTCGCTCACCCTCGGCGCGCTGCCGTACCACCTCGAACGCGGCAGCGACCCGGTGAGCGAAGCCGTGCCCGTCCTGTGGGCCGCGTCGGACCACTGCCTCGTCAACGGTTTCTACACCGCCGTCGTCGACTACGGCCGGCGTGGCCAGCACCTGGTCGACGGCCGGGAGAACACCGCGCAGTGGTGGAAGTTCGGCGTGCAGCTCGGCCTCGCCCTGTCCATGCTCGGCCGGACGAAGGAGGCCGAGGCCGTCTACGACGAGGCGCGTCTGCTGTCGACCGACCCGGCGGTGCACATGGCGTGCGCCTACTCCACCGCCATGCTGTACACACGCCACAACGATCCCGCCGACCGGGACGAGAAGAAGGCCAAGTCCCTCCTCAACGGCGCGATCGCCACAGCCTCGTTGCTGCACGACAGAGTGGAGCAAGCCTTTCAGAGCGCCTTCTACAAGAACGGGCGGGCCCTGGTGGAGGTCAATCTCGGAGACCCCGAGGAGGCGCTGCGCCTGGTCACCGAGTGCATCGACGACCTGGACCGGCGGCTGACCCCGGACGAACACCGTCTGCACCGCTCGGTGCTCAAGAACAACCGGGCCCGGGTGTACGCGGGCCTGGGGCGGCTGGACGAGGCACTCGCCGACTACGCCGTCGTCATCGACCAGGACCCCAACCACGCCGAGCACTACCTGGAACGCGGCAACCTGCTGCGCAGGCTCGGCCGCGGCGACGAGGCCCTCGCCGACTACTCGCGCGCACTGAGCCTGTCGCCGCCCTTCCCTGAGATCTACTACAACCGCGGCGACCTGCGGTTGAGCGAGGGCGACGCGGCCGGGGCGCTGGCCGACTTCAGCTACGTGATCGAGCAGGATCCCGAGTTCGTGGACGCGTACGTCAACCGCGCGGGTATCCACCTCGAGGCCGGCGACCTGGCCGCCGCGCTCGAGGATGCCCGGGCCGGGCTGCGGCTCGACCCCGCCAACGCCTATCTGCACACCGCCGTCGGACAGGCTCATGCGGAGAGCGGCGAACCGGCCGAGGCGGAAGCCGCGTACGACCGGGCGGTGGAGGCCGACGCGACCCTGGTCGGCGCTCTGTCCGGACGCGCGGGGGTGCGCTACGAGGCCGGGCGCCTGCAGGACGCCTTGGACGACCTGTGCCGGGCGGTGGAACTCGACCCCAAGGACGCCGCGTTGCGCTACAACCGCGCCTTCCTCTACCAGGAGAGCGGCAGGCGGCAGGAGGCTCTGGAGGACTTGGAGCTGGCCGTCGTACTCGACCCGGAGGACGCGGAGATCGCCGAGGCGCTGGCCGCGTTGCGCGGACGGCTGGACGCCGCGTGAAGGTGTCCGCCGACGCCGCGGTGACGGCCGAGGACCCGGCGGGGCCGGCTGAGCCGCGGTGTGCCGCGCCGGCCGGCCCGGGCTCGCGTGCGCTGCGCGATGTCCTCGGCCGATACGCGACCGGAGTCACCGTGGTCACCTGTGCGGGCCCGAGGCGTGCCCCGGTCGGTGTGACGGTCAACTCCTTCACCTCCGTGTCGCTCGACCCGCCCCTGATCCTGTGGTGTCTCGGGTTGTCCTCGCGCAGCCGGCCCGCGTTCACGGATGCGGAGTACTTCGCCGTCAACGTGCTCGCGGCCGATCAGCGTGAACTGGCATCCCGTTTCGCCGGCCCCGGGGAGCGGTTCCACGGACTCGCCACGGAGCCCGGACCGCACGGCGAGCCACTGATACCGGGGGCGGCGGCGACACTGTGCTGCCGCCGCGTCCGCCTCGTACCGGCCGGTGACCACATGGTGGTACTGGGCGCCGTGCGGCACCACGCACATACGACGCACCGGGTCCTCCTCTTCGCGGACGGCGCCTATCACGAGGGCCCGCCGGGGAATGTCGCACGATGACGCTGAGCAGCCGGGCCGCGCGGTGCACGCAGAACATCGCCTTCACGACGACGCCTCCCCGCTCCCCCGCTCGCATTGCAGGGCAGTCTGCTGCCGTACCGGGCCTGCGCCAGCCTTCCGGGGAGGTGCCCCCCGCTCCATGCCGGCCGATCCGGGCGCGAGTTGTTCGAGGCTGCGGACGAGAAGCGGCTGACCAAGACCTTCACGGACCCGAGGCTCTGCGCGGCCATTGGTTCTGCTCTCGGCAGACCGGCCGACCGGAACACCAGAATCCGCCAGGCTGGCCGCATGGGGAAGAACATGGCGGTGCGTCGGCTCGATTTTGGGTACTTCATCCGGCCCGCGTCGGAGACCGGCGGCCCGCAGCCGCGGGTCGAACCTGTGCTTGCCTACCTGGTGCAACACGATCAGGGCCTGATCCTCTTCGACACCGGCATCGGCAAGGCGGACCCGGAGACCGAAGCCCATTACCGTCCCCGACGCCGGGACCTGCCGGAGGCTCTGTCCGCGGCCGGAGTCGCCCTTGACGACATTTCCCTCGTCGCGAACTGCCACCTCCGCTTCGACCACTGCGACGGGAACCCTCTCCTGGGCGGAAAGCCCATCCTGGTCCAGGACGTCGAGCTGACCACTGCCCGCAACGGCGGCTACACCTTCGACGAACTGATTGATTTCCCCGCCGCGTCCTATGAGGAACTCGCCGGCGAGGCCGAGGTCTGGCCGGGAGTCTGGATCATTCCGACACCAGGGCATACCCAAGGGCATCAGTCGCTGGTCCTTCGGCAAGGAGACGGCACGGTGGTCCTCGCCGGCCAGGCGCACGACTTCGCCTCCCATTTCGCATCCGACCAGTTGGCCCGCCAAGCGGAACTTCACGGCGTGGAGCAGCCCCTTCCCACCTATCCGCACTGGCTGGAGCGACTCGCCGACTTCGACCCGCGACGCGTTCTCTTCGCTCACGACTGCTCGGTCTGGGAACCGCCGCAGAGCACCTTTTCGACATTTGGCGGCCCTGTGGGTTCTGGCTCGACTTGTGCGGGCGATCACTGTGCGTGATCGATAGTCCGGTCCGCGGTCGACGAGCAGTGCACCCGGCCGGTGCGAGTCGGTCTCTTCGGAGGGCGAGCCGGGTTCGGTGGTGTAGATGGTGAGGGTGAGGCCGGGTTCGGCGGCCATCCCGTCACGGTTGTCCACCCCTCGACCGTACGGCGTGTACGCCGCGGCAGGGATGTACTGGCAGCACACCTTTCACCGGTGACTCGCTGCCCGCGCGGAAACCCGGTTACCTGGAGGCATGGCATTTCGGAGCTGCGGCGCAACGGCGCGCAGGCCGGAGATGCTCGTCCGGGACGCGCGCCAGGAAGGCGGCGTCGCCCTCGTGCGCCCGGTACGCGGCCATACGTCCCGGTACGTACGCAACCCCACACACGGGTACACGTGGCCCAGGCCCCACGGGCCGCACCAGCGGCCCGCCCCTCAGCACGTAAGGACTTCCCCCATGCGCGGAGCAGTGATCCACGCCCCCGGCGACGTGCGCTTCGAGACGCTCGGCGACCCGAGGATCCTCGAGCCGACCGACGCGATCATCCGTACGGCCGTCACCTGTGTGTGCGGCTCCGACCTCTGGCCCTACCGCGGCCTGGATTCGACCGGCGAGGCCCATCCGATGGGCCATGAGTACGTCGGCTTCGTGGAGGAGGTCGGCAGCGAGGTCACCGCGGTCAAGCCGGGCCAGTTCGTCGTCGGCTCGTTCGCCACCTCGGACAACACCTGCGCCAACTGCCGCAACGGCTGGCAGTCCAACTGCCTCAACCGTGAGTTCATGAGCACCTGCCAGGCCGAGTACGTGCGCATTCCCAACGCCCAGGGCACCCTGGTCGCCACCGACGAGGTGCCGGGCGAGGAGTTCTGGCCCGGCCTGCTGGCCGTCTCCGACGTGATGGGCACCGGCTGGTACGCGGCGCTGGCCGCCGAGGTCGCACCGGGCTCCACCGCCGTGGTGGTCGGCGACGGAGCGGTCGGCCTGTGCGGGGTGATCGCGGCGAAGGAACTCGGCGCGGAGCGGATCATCGCGATGAGCCGCCACGCGAGCCGTCAGAAGCTCGCCCGGGAGTTCGGCGCGACCGAGATCGTCACCGAGCGTGGCGAGGAGGGCGTCGCCCGGATCAAGGACCTCACCGGCGGGATCGGCGCCGACGCGGTACTCGAGTGCGTCGGTACCGCCCAGGCCATGCAGCAGGCCCTGCACGCGGCGCGGCCGGGCGGCAACGTCGGCTTCGTCGGTGTCCCCCACGAGGTGCAGATCGACGGCCAGGAGCTCTTCTTCTCCCACGTCGGTCTGCGGGGCGGCCCCGCTCCGGTGCGCCGCTACCTGCCCGACCTGATCGACCGGGTCCAGTCGGGCCGCATCAACCCGGGCAGGGTCTTCGACCTCACCCTGCCGCTGGAGCAGGTCGCCGAGGGCTACCAGGCCATGGACGAGCGCCGCGCCATCAAGGCACTCCTCACGCCCTGATCCATGCCGCGCCCCCGGGCCGGGCGCTCGTGTGTGCGGGGAGTGGCGTGTCCGGCGCCGTCCCGGACATGCCCTCGCTCTCGCGTTCCCGCAGGCGAGCGGCCCGACCGTGCCTGCCGACCCGCACCACTCACAGAGAAGGTACGACCTTGCAGATCACCCGAAGCTCGATCGACACCCTCAAGGGCCCCGCCGACTGGTTCACCGGCGATGTCTACATCGACGCCGTGGCCGCCGCACCCGCGCCGTCCCGGGTCAGCGCCAACCTCGTGCACTTCATGCCCGGCGCACGCACCCACTGGCACCGCCACCCGCTGAGCCAGACCGTCTTCGTCACCGAGGGGGTCGGTCTGTGCCAGCGCCGGGGCGGGCCGATCGAGGTCATCCGTCCCGGCGACCGCGTCCTGTTCGAGGCCGGCGAGGAGCACTGGCATGGCGCCGCGCCGAACCGGCTGATGGTCCACCTGGCCATCAACGAGAGCGACGCCGACCACGACGTGGTGCACTGGCTGACGCCCGTCACCGACGAGGAGTACGCCGCCGCCCCGGCCGTCGACTGACACCTGTCTTCCTCATCGAGATCCAGTACGCCGGCATCTGCCACTGCGACATCCACACCGTCAACGGCGACTGGGGCCCCAGCCGATCCGGCGAAGGACTGTGCGGATCGACTGCCGTGTCGCCTCCGGCCTCGACCTCGAGGAGAAGGCGCCGGCATCGACGGATCGGCTCCCTCCGTTGCTTCCCGAGCGGAGCGTTCAGACCGGGCTTGCGGGGTTCGCCGCCGTCGAGGACCGGGGCGGCCAGGTCTGTGACGAGAGGATGCCGAGCACGTAGGCTCGGGCGACCAGCGCCGGGCGGGTGGCGGCGTCGAGCAGGGCGCGCAGGCGGCTCAGGTGGTAGTCCAGCGTCTGCCGGGACAGGCGCAGCGCCCCTGCTATGTCCGCGTTGCTGTGCCCGGCCGCCAGCAGGGCGAGTATGCGGACCTGGGCGGCCGTCAGGTCCGGTCGGGCCTGATGGCGCAAGCCGAGGTGAGTGCCGACGGCCCATACGCCGGACACACCGGGGGTCGTACCGCACACGGTGCTCAGATGGATTCGGGCCCGGCGCCGCCAGCCGTCCCGGTCGACGAGTACGGCACAGGTGCGGGCGCTTCGGCGCCGGCCGCTGATCAGGTCGTCCCAGATCCGGCGCAGGGCGCCGCGTTCGGGGGTCCTGGCGAGCAAGGTGTCGGCCGGCAGGCCTATCAGGTCGGAGAGCCGGATGCGCAGGACGTCGGCGACCGCGGTGCCGGCCTCGCTGACGCGGCCGTCCGGGGTCAGGCGGACGCAGAGCAGTCCGCTGTGGTCGCGCAGGGCCTGTAAGTCGGCCTCGGCCTGGTGCCGTTGGTCCAGCACCTGGGCGTAGTCGGTGACGTCGACGTAGATGCCCGCGACACAGCGGGCCGCGCCCCAGCGGACGGGGAAGCGGTAGCCCGCCGCGCGGCCGGAGCAGCCGTCGACGCGCCGGTAGGTGAGGGTGTGCCGCACCGGCCGGCCCCGCGTCAGGACCTCCTGGTCGAGGGCGAGGAACCGGGTGATGTCACCGGCTTCGTCGACGTCGGCGAGGTGACGGCCGATCACGGCGTCGCGTGTGGTGCCGTACAGGTGGGCATAGGCGTGGTTGGCCCACAGGTAACGGCCTGTGGCGTCGCGCACGAATGCCGCGGCCGGGGCGAGGTCGGCGAACGTGGCGTACGGGTCGTCGTCCGGCCGGTCGACCACCTCGATCGCCACTCCCCTGCTGCCGTGCCGTCCCGGCCCGCCGCCGAGTTCCGGCCAGTGGACGTGGAAGGTTCTGCCCTCGAAACACGCGTGGTACGGGCCGCAGCCGGACGCGCTGGACGGGCCGCCGCCGTCCGCGTGGAGGGCCTCGAGGAAACGGCGGGTGGCGCGCCGGTCGTCGAACGCGGCGCCTCCGCTGTCGACCACGCTCAGGCCGCTGTCGGCTTCCCACCAGGACACCGCGAGGGGCGCGAGTAACGCCTTGAAATCAGCTTCGTCCACGTCCAACTCCTTCAACCCTGCACCACATCACTTTGGGTGATACCTCATGCGTATCCCGTAGGGGATGGGGCATGCGAGC
Source organism: Streptomyces sp. NPDC037288 (assembly GCF_055603265.1). Lineage (NCBI taxonomy): Bacteria > Bacillati > Actinomycetota > Actinomycetes > Kitasatosporales > Streptomycetaceae > Streptomyces > Streptomyces sp. NPDC037288. The sequence goes on along the minus strand of NZ_JBVJVY010000016.1, from coordinate 105,456 downwards.
GGGGCAGACGCTCCGTGCCGTGGCGTCGGCGGCGTTAGCACACGACCACACCTTCACCTGGCGCGGATCGGCGGCAGCAGTAAGGCATTTGCCTGAGTGCTTCGGGAATCCCGGCACCTCTGACGCGGGCGGGTGCTGGTTCGCTTGAAGGGGACGGCGTGACAGTGGCCGGCGTACCGACGCAGCCGCGGACCACACACCGGCGCGGCCCGGTGGCCGCCCGACGACATCAAAGGAGTTGGAGTTCCGTGAGCAAGGTGCTGTACGTGCATGCCAAGGGCGGCCCTCCGGTGGGCCATGCCCTGACGCGGGTGGCCGCGAGGTCCGCGGTGCACCTACTGGCCCTCAGCGAACTGCCCGCCCCCGTGGCCGATGACGCGGCGCGGCGGTGCGCGTCGGTCGTCACACCGCTCGACGCCCGCGGTGGCGACCTGGTCGAGCTCATCACCGCCCGAGCCCGCGAGGTGGGGGCGGACGCCGTTCTCACCTTCTCGGAGTACGCGGTGGTCGCGGTCGCCGAGGCGTCCCGGCGGCTCGGGCTGAAGGGTGCCGGGCCCGCCGCCGCCCTCGCACGGGACAAGCGCCTGATGCGCGCCGCGTGGAAGCGCCGCGGCATACCGCAGCCGCGGTTCCGCGCCGTCACCAGCGCGGCCGAGCTGCGGCGCGCAACCGCCACGTTGTCATGTCCACTCTTATTAAAGGCGGCATGGAGCGCCGGTTCCACCGCACACCAGATCATCGAGCGGCCCGCCGACGCGCTGGACGCCTGGCAGCGGTCGCGCGCGGTGATGGCCGAGTCCGCGCTGCTCGGATTCGCGGAACTGCACGTTCCCGGCGCCTCGGAGGACTTCATCGTCGAGGAGATCGTCAGCGGATGTGCCGAGGAGTGGTTCGACGGCCCCGGCTGGGGTGACTACGTCAGCGTCGAGGGCGTGGTCGTCGACGGAGAGTTCCGTCCCGTCTGCCTGAGCGGGCGGATGCCGACGGTGGCGCCCTTCACCGAGCGTGCCGGTATCACCCCGGCCGCCGTGGGAAGCGAGGCCCAGCACACCATCGTGGACCTCGCCCGGCGCGCCGTGGACGCCCTGGGGCTGGAGAACTGCGGCACCCACACAGAGATCAAGCTCGGCAGGGATGGCCGTATGTGGGTCATCGAGACGGCCGCGCGGTTCGGCGGGGCGATGACGGTGCCGCAGATCGAGGAGGTCTTCGGCCTGGACCTGGTCGGTATGTTCACCGACCAGCTGCTCGGCGGCTCACCCGCCTGGCCCGCGAGGGCGTTGACGCCCGACGATGCCACGGGCGCGGCCGGTTCGCTGGTGGTCCTCGCCGTGCAGGGTGACGGCACCCCCTGGCCCCGCCGCCATCGATGGAACTCCTCGGCGGTCGTCCGTTCGGCGCCGGTCAGCGCCGGCAGCACGCTGTCCGTCGTCCACGAGAGCTCTCTGCCGGACGGGGCCCCCGTGCCGGTGTACGAGCCTGCCGCCGGGGCCAACACCATGGCGGGCCTGTGCCTGTTGTCGGCGGACCGGCCGCAGTCCGTCGTCCGTGACTTCACCGCCCTGGTCGACGCGCTGCCGCGCATCCTGCCCGCGGACGTCACCGAGGGGGCCCGGCCATGACCCACGCACCGCACAGGGCCAACGTCCCCGACACCGCGGGCGATCGTACCGTCGTCGGCGCCAACCTCTCGCTGCCGTTGTTCCGCGCGCTGTCCGGCGTGCTCGCCGGACACCCGTACCTGAAGATCGTGGTGGACAGGTCCGAGGACACCTGGCACCTGCTCGACACCCGGGTGCACCCCTTCCATGTCGACTACATCGCCACGCGCATCCTCGGCATGGGGATGGACGAACTCGACACGGGCCTGGACGAGTTCAACGCATCCGTGTACATGGCGCCCGACCGCCGCTTCCTGCTCGGGGTGTTGTCCCTGCACAGCGACGAGGACCCCGAGGGCTCCGAGCGGCCCTTCCTGGTCCTGGAGACGACCGAGGCGGACACCATGCACGCCGCGCTGCTGGAGGAGTTCTACCAGTATGTGCGTACGAGGGTGGACGGGCGCCTCCCCCTGCTGCTGAAACCGGCGAACCACGGACAGGAGCACGAACTGACCTCGGTCAGTGAGGCCCGCGTACCGCGCATCCTCAGCCAGGAGCTGTTCGGCAACCGGACCCGGACCTGCCTCAACCCGGGCGTGGCCGAAGGCCGGCTGCGCTACTTCCGTCATCTGGCGGAGTACCGCAGCGCCGCCCCACAGCTCGGCTGGGCGGACATCGTCGCGATGGCCTGCCTGCCCGATGACGTGCCCCGGGTGGCGGGGTTCGTCAACACGGAGCCCACGACGCCGCTTTCGCACACCAACGTCCTGGCGGCGGGCTGGGGCATCCCGAACGCCATCGTCCGCGACCTGGACGCTCTGGTGCGGCGAGACGGACTGGACGGCGCCTGGGTCCGCTACCGGGTGTCCGAGGACGCCGTCACCCTGGAGCGGCTGTCCGACGCCCCGGTCCTTCAGAGGCCGGTCTGGCACCAGCAGCGCATCCGCATCGACGCACCCCTGCTGGACGAGGCACCGGTCATGGCTCTGCACCGGCTGCGGCGCACCGACCGCGACAGCTACGGCACCAAGGCCGCCAACCTCGGCGAACTGCACCATGTCCTGGACAGCCGCACGGCGGACCTGACCGCGTTCTACGCACGCCCGCGCCCGCCGCGGCCCGACCTGCTCACCCATCTGGCCCTGCGGCTCGGCGAGCCGGAAGCGCCTGTGGAACGGCTGCAGGCCGCGGCGGCCGAACGCGTGGCGGCCACCATCCGGGCACCCGAGGGGGTGGCGCTCCCGTTCCGCCTGCACCATCTCTTCCTGACCTCGTCGTCCGCCCTGCAACAGGGCATCGGCAAGCTGAAGATGGCACTCGAACTCGAAGCGCTCGACGTGATCGACTCCCTCTGTCTGGACCTGCAGCGCCTGATGCACAGCACGCCGATCCCCGACGAGGTGGCGCGGGCCGTCACCGGCGCGGTGCCGGGTCTGCTGGCCGACGGACGTCGTCTCGTGGTGCGCTCGTCCTCCAACGCCGAGGACCTGCCGGGTTTCTCGGCGGCCGGGATCTACGACTCGGTGACCACCGTGCGCGGCGAGGAGCAGTTGCTGGACGCGGTACGGCAGGTGTGGACGTCGTTGCTGTCGCCACGGAGCGTACGTCTGCGGCACGAGGCCGGCATCGTGCTGGACGACACCTACATGGGAGTGATCATCCAGCAGTATGTGCCCGCCGGCCTCGGGGGTGTGCTGGTGACCTGCAACCCGACCCGGCGTGAGGACTTCCGCAACGTGTACGTCAACTGCACGGCCGGTTCGCCGGAGCGGGTGGTCGACGGCAAGGTCCTGCCCCACCAGTACCTGTACAACACGGTCGAGGGCGGCGGTCGCACCGTGGACGTCGGCTCGTCGGGTGAGGACCTCCCGTCGGACACGCGCACGTCACTGGGCGAACTGGCCTTGGTGGGGCGTCTGCTCCAGTCCCACTTCAGCGAAGGCGACCCCGACGGCGCGCTGGACATCGAGTGGCTCATGACCCGTGAGGGGGCGTTCCATCTGGTCCAGGTCCGCCCGTACGCCCGGTGAGGCGATCCATGACCTCTGTGCGGCGCCGCTCCGCGGATCCGGCCATGACCCCGGCCGCCCGCCGCATCATCCGCCTCAACAACGGATTCCAGCTGTTGTTCAACCTGTTGTGGTGGATGCCCGTGTTCTACGCCTACCAGCGTGCCGCGGGCCTGTCGGACGGCCAGATCTTCGGCATCCAGAGCATCTACTACGTCGCCTTCTGCCTGTTCGAGATACCCACGGGAGTCGTCGCCGACCGCGTCGGTGCCCGCAACTGCCTGCGCGCGGGCGCGGTGGTCATGACGGCGGCGAACGTGGTGCCGGTGCTGGCGCCCTCGTACCCGGGCTTCCTCGTGCACTTCCTCGCGATCGCCGCCGGGCGCTCCCTGACCTCGGGCGCGGCGAGCGCCTGCCTGTACGACGGCCTGCGCGCCGAGGGAGCGGACGCCCACTACCTCAGGGCGGAGGGCACGGCGCGTGCCCTCGGGCTCGCCGCAAAGGTCGTGTGCTGGCCGTTCGTCGGACCGCTGATGTCTCTGGCCCACCAGTCGCCGTACGTGCTCAGCGCGGCGAGCGCGGCGGGCTCTCTCGGCTGCGCCCTCGCCCTGCCCCGGATCGCCGCCGGTGACACGGGCGCGGGGGCAAGCACCCGCGGCCGGCGGAGGGGGACTCTGCTGCGGGACACGGGCGCCGCCCTGCGCACCGTGCGGTCGTCACCGTGGCTGGCCCTGCTCATGGTGCAGGGCGTGGCGGTCTTCACGCTGTCGCGGATCTGCCAGGTCAATCTGTTCCAGCCGGTGCTGCTGGAGCACGGCATCGCCGAGAGCAGCCACGGCAGTGTCCTCGCGGCGATGACGGTCGCCGAGGCAGTGGCCTCCGCCCGGCCCCAGTGGCTGAGCCGGCGGCTGTCGGCCGCGGCCTGGGTGTCCCTGCTGAGCGTCGCGCTCGCCGCCGTACTCGCCGGCACCACTGTCGGCGGTCCCTGGGCCGTGGTCGGGCTGCTGTGCGCGTTCGCTGCGATCACCGGGTTCGGCTATCCGGTGCAGCGCAAGCTCATCAACGACGCCATCCCGAAGGAGGCCCCGCGTGCCACGCTGCTGTCGGTGGAGAGCATCGTGGACCGCGGCGTGTGTGCGGTGGCCGCGGTGGCCGCGGGCGCGTATCTGGCGGCGGGCCGGCTCGACGCGCTTCTGTGGCAGTCCGCCGCGGTCACCTGTGTGCTGATGCCGGTGCTTCATCTGGCTCTGCGCCGGGCGCGTCCGGCGTCGGCCGTGCGTGGGACGCGTGGAGCACACGGTGCCGACGCGGCCGGGGCCGAGGCGGCCTCCGCCACGGCAGTCGCACAGCCGGTGGAGGAGCCCGTTGCGCTGCCGGTCGACGAGGGCGTGGCCCCGCACCCCTGATCCGGCCCGAGGCGACCGACCGCACCTGGGAGCACATCCCAGCGGGCCACTGGGTGCGGGTACCGGCGGTGACGTCGAGGGCCGGGGGGGGGGGGGGGGGGGGGGGGGGGGGGGGGGGGGGGTGGGGTGGGGGGGGGGGGGGGGGGGGGGTGGGGGGGGGGGGGCGCCTTCCCG
>NZ_JBVJVY010000016.1:0-100256 GCF_055603265.1 Streptomyces sp. NPDC037288 | reverse complement strand
ATCTGTGGGGGGGCTGGTGGGTGCTCGGGACGGGGTTGACCGCGACCACCTCCCCCCCCCCCCCCCCCCCCCCCCCCCCGGCCGGTGGGGTCAGCTCACGTTGACTGCGGACCAGGCTGCCTCGACCGTCTTGTACTCGGTGCTCGAGGCACCGTAGAGGTCGGATGCCGCCTTGAGGGTGCCGGCGCGGGCGCCCTTGTAGTCGGTCGTCGAGGTGAAGTACGTGGTCAGCGCCTTGTACCAGATCTGCAGCGCCTTGTCCCGGCCGATGCCGGTGACCGTGGAGCCGTTCTGTGTGGGCGAGTCGTAGCTCACGCCGTTGATCGTCTTCGCGCCGCTGCCCTCGGACAGCAGGTAGAAGAAGTGGTTGGCGACGCCGGACGAGTAGTGCACGTCCAGGCCGCCCACGCTGGAGGACCAGTAGTCGGCGGAGCCGCCGTCCTTGCTGGGCTTGTCCATGTAGCGCAGCGGCTTGCCGTCGCCGTTGATGTTGATCTTCTCGCCGATGAGGTAGTCGCCCGGGTCGGACGCGTTGCCGGCGTAGAACTCCACGCCGGTGCCCATGATGTCGCTGGTCGCCTCGTTCAGGCCGCCGGACTCACCCGTGTACTCCAGCCCCGCGGTGTTGGAGGTGACGCCGTGGCTCATCTCGTGCCCGGCGACGTCGAGCGCGGTCAGCGGGTCGTTGTTGCCCTCCCCGTCGCCGTAGGTCATGCAGAAGCAGCTGTCGTCCCAGAAGGCGTTGACGTACGAGTTGCCGTAGTGCACGCGGGAGTACGCGCCCACGCCGTCGTTCTTGATGCCGCTGCGACCGAAGGCCTTCTTGTAGAAGTCCCAGGTCTCCTGCGCCCCGTAGGCGGCGTCCGCGGCGGCGGTCGCCGCGTTCGACACCGCTCCGTCGCCCCAGGTGTCGCTGGACTGGGAGAACAGCGTCCCGGTGCCGGAGGTTCCGTGGTTGAGGTTGTACGTCTTGTGACCACCGCGCGAGGCGTCGGTGAGGGTGTAGGACGAGCCCGACTGCGCCGTCGACAGGTCCACCTTGCCGCTGTAGTGCGTGTTGCCGACGCCGGTCTCGATGCCCTGGTACTGGAAGAGCTTCTTGCCGGTGGCGGCGTCGGTGATGACGTGCAGCTGGTTCGGGGTGCCGTCGTCCTGCAGGCCGCCGACGACCGTCTCGTAGGCGAGGACGGGCTTGCCGCTCACCGCCCATATGACCTTGCGCGGGGCCTGGTCCGCGGCAGTCTTCGCCGACCCCGCCGCCTTGGCCAGGGCCAGAGCCTGCTTCTCGGCCTTGGCTGCGGCGATCTGCGGCTTGAGCGACGCGAGCGTCAGCTTCTCCGTCGTCGCTCTGGTCACGCCCTCGGTCCTGCCGGACTCGGCGGTGTGGACGACGAGGTCGCCGCCGAGCACCGGCAGGCCCGCGTAGGTGCGCTCGTAGCGGGTGTGGACGGTGCCGTCCACATCCTTCACCACGTCCTTGACGACCAGCTTCTCCTTGGCGCCGAGACCTATGTGCTGCGCGGTCTGGGCCGCGTCGGCCTGCGCCTTCTGTATCAGACCCGTACGCGCGGCCGCCGACAGCGTGACCGGAGCCGCGGCGATGCGGGCGGCGCCGGTGGTGGGCTGTGCGGTGGCAGTGCTGATGAGCGTGGTGCTCAGAAGTGCCGTGGTGGCGGCGACGGCTGTGGCCGCGGCCAGAACGGTACGCCGATGGCGTGTGTCGCGGGAGGTCACACAAGCTCCTTTTGTGGGGGGAACGTCCGGCCGGTGTGGGGCCGACCGGGACGGTTGTGGATGTCGTCGTGCTCGTGCGGCGGCTGGAGAGAGGGTGGCATAGATGACATGCACATGTCATCGCCCTGAAGATGATGTTGATGACAAAGCGCCAATCCGCGAACGAGGTCCGAGGCGGGGCTCACGGCATGCCGACTGCGGCCCTGGCGGACGCTGCATCCGCGCGGGCCGACTCCTCCTGGCCGGCGGCCGTCAGCTTGCAGACACACGTGACGAGCGCGTCACGTACGGCGAACGCGCACGGGAAGACATGGCCGCCGGGCCTCCCATCGGCCGACGCGTTCTCCGGCTTCGATAGGTCCGAGGACTCCGGCAAGCCGTCGGCACCGGACGCCAGGGGGCGCGGCGGGAGGCTCAGTCAGGGCCCGCGGCGGCACCTGTTGCGCTCAGGGTCAGGACAGAGGGGGGCAGGCCGAACACGGCGCGGTGCATGAAGTCTCCATAGAGCGTGGGGGGTTGGAGATACACACACGAGACAACCTCAGTCCCGGCAGAATCCGCTACGCGCGTGGACCAGATACGACAACTCCCCCACCCGGCCTTCACCAGCAGCGCACAGAGACAGACCACGCCGCCTCACACGCGGCGAGGAGGGGATCGGCACAGTATGGCTGGAACGGCCCGGTCCGCGTCATCACCGTGGACGGGGCCCGCTTCCCGGCCAGCGTCCGCGCGGGCACCGGCACCGGCACCGGCACCGGCACCGGCACCGGCAGGAAGCAGACCGGTCAGATGCCCTCCGGCACCAGCCGTTCAACTTCCCTGGCACGTGAGCATCGAACCGCGTCCACGGATCGGCTCAGCCCCGCGCGGTCGGCCGCCGACTTCGACGGGCCGGACCACTGAGGCCAGGCCGTCCCTTCGGATCACTGACCGGCCTCACAGCCAAGCGTGGAGGCGGGGTCGCGTCCCGGCACCCTCAGCGGTCACGCCAGTTCCAGGACGAGCTTGCCGACGTTCTGCCCGTGGAAGAGCATCTGCAACGTCTCGGGGAAGTCGTCCACGCTCCCCCGCACCACATGTTCCTTGACCTTGATGCGGCCGGCGCCGATCCAGGCGGAGATGTCCTGCGCCGCCTGCGCGTAGCGCTGGGCATAGTCGAAGACCACGAAGCCCTCCATGCGGGCGCGGCGCACCAGCAGCGAGAGGTAGTTGGAGGGGCCTTTGACCGGCGTGGCGTTGTTGTACTGGCTGATCGCACCGCAGACCACGACGCGCGCGTGCATCGCCAGCCGGGTCAGGGCGGCGTCGAGGATGTCTCCCCCCACGTTGTCGAAGTAGACGTCGATACCGTCAGGGGCCTGGTGGCGCAGCGCCTTCCTGACGTCTTCGGCGCGGTAGTCGATCGCCGCGTCGAATCCCAGTTCACCGGTGAGCAGCGCACACTTCTCCGGCCCTCCGGCGATACCCACCACCCGGCAGCCCTTGGCCTTCGCGATCTGACCCGCGATGGTGCCGACCGCACCGGCCGCCCCTGACACCACGACGGTCTCGCCGTCCTTCAGTGCCCCGACGTCCAGCAGACCGAAGTAGGCGGTCATGCCGGGCATGCCCAGCGCACCCAGATACGTGGAGGGCGGAGCGAGGGAGGTGTCGATCTTCATGGCGCCCCTGCCGTCGGAGACCACGTACTCCTGGACGCCGAACGTGCCGACCACGTGATCACCCGGCTGGAAGTCGGGGTGGCGGGATGCGGTGACCTCGATGACCGATCCCGCGCGCATCACCTCACCGATACCCACCGGCGGCAGGTAGGAGGGGCGGTCGTCCAGCCAGCCCCGCATGGCCGGGTCCAGGGAGATGACGCGCGTCTGGCCCGCGAACCGGCCGGGGCCCGGCTCGTCGACCGGCCCGGAGAAGTGCTCCCAGTCCTCGGGCTTCACCGCGCCCACGGGACGTGCTGCCAGACGGATCTGGCGGTTGGTCACGGACATCACGCCTCCTGTCGTTCAGGTTTCGCCGCAGGGTACCGACCAGTGGGTATGTGGAGGGTGTGACGCTTGACACACACCGCGGCCTGGTACTGCACAGATCAGTCGCGGGGGCCGGACCCGTCAGCGAGTCGAGGTCTGCCGCTCGCCCCGGCCCTTGCGGTTTCGCTCGTGGAGCAGTCGTGCGGTCTGTTCGGACACCGGCGCGGCCAGCAGCGCGGTGACCAGGTCGACCAGTCGGCTGGTGAACAACCGGTCGTCCCTGCGCGGGCGGCCGGCGGCCCGGGCGGCGAGTTCGGCATGGCAGAACCGCATGGCGGTGAAGCGGGTGTGGAACACCTCGGTCGACTCGGGAGCCAGCAGCGGTTCCACCAGGCGCCGCCAGGGATAGATGCTCGACCCCTTCGTCACGACGACCTCGACCAGGGGTTCGGGGCGGTTGAGCAGTTCGGCCACGATCTGCAGGAACTCGCGGCCCCCGTCGGGCTCGGCGAGTTTCGCGGCGGCCGGCAGCACCAGTGCGGCGGCCAGGGATCGAAGGTCGGCGGCGCCGACGTCCTCGTACTGCTGCAGCAGCACCTCCCGCCGGGCGTCCACCGCGGGCAGGTGCTTGTCGAGTACGGCCCGCAGCAGACCCGCCCGGTCGCCGAAGTGGTACTGCAGGGCCATGGCGTTGCGCTGGCCGGCGGCCCGCTTGATCTCGTTGAGCGACGCACCGTCGACGCCCTTCGCCGCGAACAACTGCTCGGCGGCCCGGATGAGTGTGGCGCGGGTGTCACCGGCCTTCCGGCTTCGAGGTGACGTGGCCCGCGTCTCATGTGCTGTCACGGATGCCCATGCTAGCGTCGCCCCGCCGAAGTAATACGCGTGCATTAATAACTGATAGAGGCGCCTTGGTGCGCCGCGGGAGTCAATCCAGTGAAGGCACTGACCTACCACGGCCCCTACGACATCCGCTACGAAGATGTCCCCGACCCGGCCGTCACCAGCCCCACCGACGCACTGGTCCAGGTCACCACGGCCGGCATCTGCGGAAGCGACCTGCACATCTACGGTGGCAACGGGTTCAGCCCGCAGACCGGTTACACCCCGGGACACGAGTGCGTCGGTGTGGTCGTCGACACCGGCGACCGGGTCACCCGCTTCAAGCCCGGCGACCGCGTCCTGGTTCCCGCATCGGTCGGCTGCACCTTGTGCGGGACCTGCGCGAAGGGACTCACCGCCAGGTGCGAACGAGCCCATGCCCCGACGGACCTCTGCTACGGAGTGAGCCCGCACCTTCCCGGCAGTCAGGCCCAGGCCCTGGCCGTGCCCCATGCCGATGCCAACCTGGTGCACCTGCCCGAAGGCATCTCCGACGAAGCCGCCATCGTCCTGACCGACAACGCGCCCACGGCCTGGTACGGCTGCCGCCGCGCCCGCATCCAGCCCGGCGAGACGGTTCTCGTCATCGGCCTGGGCCCGGTCGGCCTCATGGCCGCGCAATCCGCCTTCACGATGGGTGCCGCCCGCGTGCTGGGCGTGGATCTGGTCGCGGAGCGCCGGGCCTTCGCCGCCACCCTGGGCGTCGAACCGGTCGAGGGCGACGACGCGCGAACGGCCGTGCGGGAGATGACCGCAGGGCGCGGACCGGACGCCGTGGTGGAGGCGGTCGGCTCGGACGCCACCATCGGGCTGGCCCTCAAATCCGTCCGGCAGGCAGGACGGGTCAGCGTGATCGGCGTCAGCCAGAGCAAGGCCTTCCCCTTCCACATGGGGCTGGCCCAGATCAAGGAGCTGGAGTTCGCCATCGGACTGTGCTCGATCCACTACGAACTCCCCGCCCTGATCCCCCTCGCCCAGGCCGGCCGGATCACCCCGGAGGTCGTGGTCTCCCACCACTTCGCCCTCTCCGAAGGCCCCGCAGCGTACGAACTGTTCAGCAGCCGCGCCGCCGGTGTCCGAAAGATCCTCCTCGACCCCACCCGTTGATCCGCCGCCGGAGGCCGAGCTCCGCCGCAGGCCGTGACATCGACCCCGAAACGTAACCCACAGAGGACTTACATACATTCCAACCAGTCGGTATGGTCCGCCGCCTGAAGCATTTCCCACCCGTTCACCTCCACGGTTCGATGCGTAGTGGAAGGCCAGGCGATGACATACGCCGACGAGAACCAGTACCCGCCCCCCAGACCGACGGGGTGGCCGCCGCCCCGTACCGCGCCCCGGTCGTACGGACACGACACCCCCCGACACGACTGGTACGGGCAGGCGGCACCCTGGGACGAGCTGTATGCGCACCAGGCTCCCCAGCACCCGGCTCCCGCGCACCATGCCGACCTCGCCGCACTCCGGTCGGCCTACCGCCTCCTCCGCCGGGTCTCCACACTGACCGCGCTCGGCTCCTTCGTGGTGTACGTCGTGCTGTCCTGCTGTGCGCCGGGGCTGATGGGATCCAGGCTCACCGGGGAGCTGAGCCTGGGCATGGCCCTGGGGGTCCTCCAGCTCGTCGTCACCTTCGCAGCGGTCTTCTGGTACGGACGCAGCGCACAGCGCTCGGTGGATCCGCTGGCCCACGCCGTCAGGGAGCGGGCGGTCCCCACGGGCCGGGACGCGGGAGTGGCGAGATGAACGACTTCAGCACCGGGACGCAGGCCAGCGTCCTCGTTCTGTTCACCGCCCTGGTCACCGTCACCCTGCTGATGTGCGTGATGGCGGGGCCGGACCGCGACGACCTGACGAACTTCTACACCGGCTATCTCTCGCTCACCCCGTTCAAGAACGGCCTGGCCATCGCGGGTGACTACATCTCCGCGGCCACGGTGCTGAGCACCACCGGCATCGTCGCGCTCGCCGGATACGACGGCTATGTCCTTGCGGTCAGCACGGCCTTGTCCCTGGTGCTGCTGATGTTCCTGCTGGCCGAACCGCTGCGCAACGCCGGCAGGTTCACGATGGGCGACGTCCTGGCCCGCACCGTGCCCGGGCGGGCCGCGCGTGTCGCCGCGTGCCTGGTGACGCTCGCGGCGACCCTGCCCTTCCTCGTCGTCCAGCTCTCCGGAGCCGGGTCGCTGCTCACCTTCATCCTGAACCTGCCGCACGTGACCGGCGCCCGGACGGCGTGCATCGTCATCGTCGGCAGCCTGATGATCATTTACGCGGCGCTCGGTGGCATGAGGGGCACCGCACTCATTCAGATGATCAAGATCGTGATCCTGCTCGGCACCACTGCCGTCGTCGCGGCGCTGGTCCTGAACCGCTTCGACTGGAGCCCGGGCGAGCTGCTCCGAGCCGCCCAGCACGGCAGCGGTGCCGGCCCCGCCTTCCTCCAGCAGGGCCTTCAACTGGGCACCTCGGCCACTGAGCGGCTGGACTTCATCGGTCTGCAGATCACCGTGGTCCTCGGCGTGGCCTGCCTGCCCCACATCACGATGCGTCTGTACTCCGCACAGGACGTGCCGGCCGTGCGTCGCTCCATGTCGTGGGCGGTCGGCACGGTCACCACCTTCTGCCTGCTCGTGATCGTCATGGGTACGGGCGCGGCGGCGCTGGTCGGATCGCGGTACATCACCGCGGCCGACCCGCAGGGCCGGACGTCGGTGCTCATGCTGTCGCAGGTGCTCGGCGGGGCACCCGGCTCCGCGGGCACGACGATCCTCTACTCGGCGGTGGCGGGCATGGTCTTCATCACCTTGCTGTCGTCGGTCGCGGGGATGACCCTGGCCGCGGCCTCGTCGCTCGCCCACGACCTGTTCGCCCATGCGGTGCGGCGGGGACAGGCCGAAGCGCGTACGGAGATGACGGTGGCGGTGTGGACGAGCGTGGCCGTGGGAAGCATCGCCATCGGACTCGCCATCCTGGTCCAGAACTGGAACGTCGGCGTGCTGACCACGCTGGCCATCTGCATCGGGGCATCAGCGGTGGCACCCGCGCTGACCTACTCCCTGTTCTGGCGCGGATTCACGCGCACCGGCCTGCTCGCCGCCCTCTACGGCGGGGCGGCCTGCGCACTGCTGCTGATGGTCTTCTCCAAGGCCGTCTCGGGCACGCCGTCCGCCGTCTTCCCGAACGCCGACTTCGACCTGTTCCCCCTGCAGTCGACCGGACTGGTCTCCGTCCCGTTCGGCTATCTGGCGGGCTGGCTGGGCAGCCGTCTGGACCACCGACGCCGCGCCGCCGACAGCCGCGAGAACCGTCGGCTGTACGAGGAGAGCGAGGCGCGACTGCTCGCCGCAGCCGAATGACACGGCCTCGGGGCGGGCCGCGCAAGCGGTCTCGAGGACGGTCAGGCGAGCGTGCCGGCCAGTGGTTGTTCGGTCCACACGGTCTTGCCCTCGCGGGTGTAGCGGGTGCCCCAGCGTTCGGTCATCTGGGCCACCAGGAACAGACCGCGTCCGCCCTCGTCGGTGGTACGGGCGCGGCGCAGGTGGGGTGAGGTGTGGCTGGTGTCGCTGACCTCGCACACCAGACACCGTTCACGGATCAGCCGCAGGGTCGCGGGGCCACTGGCGTACCGGTAGACGTTGGTGACCAGTTCGCTGACGATCAACTCGGTCGTGAACGCCAGGTGCTCCAGACCCCATTCGCTCAGCTTGGCCGAGGTCAGGGCCCTGGCCCGGGCGGCGCTGGCAGGCTCTGGCGGCAGACGCCAGGAGGCGACGCTGTCGGGTGGCAGCATGCGGGTGCGGGCGATCAGCAACGCGACGTCGTCGGCGGGCCGCGCCGGCACGAGTGAGTCGACCACCGCTTGGCATGTCCGTTCCAGCGCCTCCGTGGGCCGGGTGAGCGCCGCGCACAGTTTGGTCAGGCCGAAGTCGGCATCGATGTGGCGTTCGCCGATGAGTCCGTTGGTGTACAGGCACAGCAGACTTCCCTCGGCCAGTTCGACGTCGCGGGCCTCGAACGGCAGCCCGCCCAGGCCGAGTGGCGGGCCGGCGGGCAGGTCGAGCAGAGCCGCCTCTCCGCCCGGAGCGGTCACCACCGGCGGCGGGTGGCCGGCCCGGGCTACGGAGCACCGCCCGGCGACCGGGTCGTACACCGCGTACATGCAGGTGGCACCGACGACCTGGTCCCCCACGGGCCGTTCGCCGGCCGCTTCCTGTTCGGCCGCCAGGAGGTTGACCAGGTCGTCGAGGCGGGAGAGGACCTCGTCCGGTTCAAGGTCGAGGCTGGCGAGCGTGTGCACGGCGGTACGCAGCCGGCCCATGGTGGCGGCGGCGTGGATGCCGCGGCCCACCACGTCACCGACGACGAGGGCGACCCGGGCCCCCGACAGGGGAATCACGTCGAACCAGTCGCCGCCCAGGCCCGGGGCCGCGCTGGCCGGCAGGTACCGCAGGGCCACCTCGACTGCCGACTGGTCCGGTACCGCCCGCAGCAGAAGGCTGCTCTGCAAGGTGAACGCGGCCTGTTGCTGCTGGGTGAAGCGCCGGGCGTTGTCGACGGCGACGGCGGCGCGGGAGGCGAGCTCCTGGGCGAGGGTGAGATCGTCGGCCTCGAAGGGATCGGGGCGACGCGAACGCCACAGGGTCATCACTCCCAGCACCAGGCCACGTGCGGCGAGAGGTACCACGATCAGGGAGTGGACGCCCAGGTCCGGAGTGTGGGCCCCCTGACGGCCTTCCGCCGAGAACCAGTCGGGCGCGAGAACCGGTTCCAGGACGGGCCGCCCTTCGGCCAGGCACCTGGCCTGGGGCGTGTCAGGCGCGAACTCCACCGGCTCGCCCTGGGGGTGGGGCGGGCCGGCCTGCTGGGCACCGACGCTGCAGGCTCCCAGGCGTACCATGGGCCCTGCCAGGGCCCGCGTCACTTCCTCACCGCGGGTCACCGGCTGAAGCAGGTCCACGGACGCGTGGTCGGCGAGGTGAGGGACCATCACCTCGGCGAGTTCCCGGGCGGTCTCTGCCACGTCAAGCGTGGTTCCGATACGGCTGCCGGCCTGGTCGAGGAGCGCGAGCCGACGCTGGGCCCGATGGCGTTCGGTGATGTCCTCGATCATCTCGGCCACACCCAGGATGCGGCCGGAGGCATCCTCCATCGGGAAGGACGAGACCATCGCGACCCGCTCTCGTCCCGGGTCCCACTCCAGGCGAACGAACTGCTCGGAGTAGACCATCGGCCTTCCGGTCTCCATCACCTGGCGCACCCGGTCCACGGCCCTGCGTGCGTCGTCGGGGACGAGGAAGCAGCCGGTGGGCAGCCCCCGGAACTCCGCTGCCGGAACGCCGGCGAAGCGCTCGATGGCTCGGTTGACCCGCAGGAGCTTCAGATCGGGGCCGTGGACGACCAGGCCGATCGGACAGCGGCGGTACAACCCGTGGAGCACGGCGCGGTCCCTTCGCCACTCCAGGACGTCAGCGGCAAGTGCCCCGGCGAGAAACCACTCACGGATCCGGTCATCGCGCGAGAGCGCGTGGGCCCTGAGCCCCATCTCCACGAGCCGCCCGTCCCGGTGCCGCACGTTGAGCATCCCCGACCAGCCGCCGGATCTCCTGCAGCTCGCCGCGGCCTCCATCGCAGCCGTCAGGTCCCGGGGATCGACGAGGACCTCGAATGCCGGACGACCGATCACGGCTGTGTCCGGATGGCCGAGCAGTTCCTGGGCCCGCCGGGACCATCCGACCACGACTCCCCGGTCGTCGAGCACCGCCAAGGCGGCGAGGTGCGGGGTGAACGGATCGTCGTGGCTTTCGCTGAGCTCCGTCATCCGCTTCTCCACTGCTGGACACCACCTTGTAGTCGGTCAGCGATGTTCTGCCGCGGCCGGTGACCGGCGTGACGGCGCCCCGCGATGTGACTCGGCCCTCCCCCATGCGCCCGGCCTGCCGATGCACTGCAAGCCCATTGAACCCGGTGCGGCAGCGGCGGCCTCGCCTGCCGCGTGGTACGGCGTGGCGGGGCACGAGGGCCGGTTCACCGAGCAGGTCCTGCCGGCCCTCGTGGAGCTGTCCCCAGCTGACGCGCCGCCAGGGCCCAGCTGAGCTCCACCGCGGTGTCCGGGGCGTCCAGGCTGGTTCCGGTCAGCTCCTCGAAACGACGCAGCCGGTAGCGGACGGTGTTGACATGGACGTGTGAACTGCGGGCGACTTCACGGATGCGGCGTCCCGTGTCGAGGTATTTCCGCACCGACTCCTCGATGAGCGCACCGAACTCCCCCTCCGCCTCCAGTGGGCGCAGATAGCGGTCGAGCAGCAACGCGCAGAGTTCCGGTTCGGCGACGACGGCCACCCGCCAGGACAGGTCGCTCAGGTCGTACACGCCGCGCAGACCGTATGCGCGGGCGGCTTCCAGCAGCCTGCCGGCGGCACGGAAGGAACGGTGCACCGCGGTCAGGTCCGTCGGCGGGCCGAGCCCCGCCGTCACCTCCGGGTCACCGGTCTGCGGCAGTTCCTCGACGACTCCTACGACAGCCTCGTCCAGCACGGTGAGCAGCGCGCCGCGGCCGTTCCTGCGGCCGTGGGACTCCAGGGAGCGTTCCAGCGAGTCCGGGCCGGCACTGCCGTACGGGACGGCTCTGACGGCCCGGTACGCACGCGCCGGGTCCAGTCCGTAGATCGCCGCACCGCTGTGGATCTCCACCGCGCTCAACGTCCCGTGCAGCAGTCCCCGCAGGAAGTCGGCGCGGCGGCGGGCGTCGAGCAGGGCGGAGGCGACCTCCGCCTGCCGGTGGACGGCGGCGATCCGCAGGCTGGCGACGTCCGCCAGTTCCCACAGGCACTTGGTGCGGTCGACGATGAGGCCGGGGTCGAGCCCGCGTTCGGTCGCCTCCGCGAGGAACAGATCCCGTATCGCGCTCAGCGCCCGGCGGAAGGCACGGAGTCCGTCGCCGAGCGGCACACCCCGGGCGACCCGGTCCCGGGCCACATCGGCTTCGTCGAAGTCCTCCGGCGTGGGCACCGTCCCCTCTCGCACCACCGAGAGGGCCCGCTGGAAGTGCCGATGCCAGATCTGGTCCAGGAGTTCCCGCGGGACCGCCCGGTAGGACGGGACGTGGTCCACCAGATCCGCGTGCAACCGTCCACCCACGTGCCGCTGCTGCGCGGCCATCGCGGCGACGACCCCTTCGAGAGGCGCCACCGCGCCCTGCTGTCCGGGCATGCACCTCACCTCCGCCCCTTGGGTACCGGCCGTTGTGCAACTGAACAATATGCCGACCTCCGCCCTTGGCCGGGCAACCGTCGACAACCCCCCGCTCCCCCCAGCACAGTGGCACGGCGGCGGAAGGCGTGGATCGGCGCAGCGGCAACGCGCCGCCGACCGACCGTGCTCAGACCCGCCCCGCTGGTACCGACGCTCCCTGACGAACCGTACGGAGACCGCCATGACCGACGAACACCGTCACCGACCCCACCGCCCCGCCGCCGACCCCGGCCCCGGCCCACGCCTCGCGCCCCTGCCCGAGGACGGCTGGGACCCGCGCACCCGGGAGCTGCTCGCCCCGATCCCCCGGGACGCCGACGGCCACCTCGCCAACGTCTTCACCACCTTGGTGCGGCACCCCGGCCTGTTCCGGCACTTCCTGCCGTTCGGCAGCCATCTCCTGCGCGACGGCCGTCTTCCGGACCGGACCCGGGAACTGCTGATCCTGCGCACCGCGTGCAACACCCGGGCCGGCTACGAATGGGGGCGGCATGTACCGCTGGCCAGGGCCGCTGGAATCACCGACGAGGAGATCCGGCGGGTCGGCGCGGGCCCGGACGCCGAAGGGTGGACGCCGGCCGACGCCCGTCTGCTGCGTGCCGCAGACGAACTGCACGGCAAGGCGCGCCTGTCCGCGGCCACCTGGTCCGCGCTCGCCGCCGACCACGACGAGGCACAGCTGATCGAAATCACCATGCTCGTCGGTCAGTACCACATGGTCGCGTTCTTCCTGAACTCCGCCGGTACCCGGCTCGAGCCCGGCTTCGAAACGGTAACCCTGCCCCCGTCCACCGGGGCCGGCGCGGACACGGCGGAAGGGGAACACGGCGATGCCTGAGCCCCGGCACCACGCAACCCACCCGGTCGGCCTCCTGACCGGCCGGAGCGTACTGGTCATCGGCGCGGGCACCCGCCCCAGCGACGATCCGACGGCCCCGGTGGGCAACGGGCGGGCGGTGGCCGTGCTCGCCGCCCGCGAGGGTGCGTCCGTGGCCTGCGCCGACGTCTCCCCCTCCGCCGCGGCGACCACCGCCGCGCTGGTCGGTGAGGAGGGCGTCCATGGCCTCCCCGTGGTCGGTGACGCCACCGATCCCGG
This sequence comes from Streptomyces sp. NPDC037288, assembly GCF_055603265.1. Classification (NCBI taxonomy): domain Bacteria; kingdom Bacillati; phylum Actinomycetota; class Actinomycetes; order Kitasatosporales; family Streptomycetaceae; genus Streptomyces; species Streptomyces sp. NPDC037288. The sequence goes on along the minus strand of NZ_JBVJVY010000016.1, from coordinate 87,317 downwards.
CCAGTCCTCGGCCATGGTCACCGAGGCCCTCCGCGGACTCGGCGCACTCGACGCGATCGTGGTCAACGTCGGCATCGGTCTCGGCGCGGGCCTGGCGGACACCTCGCCGCAGCAGTGGGAACGCGTGCTCTCACTCAACCTGAGCGCCCCCTTCCTCGCCGCCAAGTACGGACTGCCCGCGATCGCCGACGGAGGTTCGGTCGTCTTCGTCGGTTCCGTTGCCGGGCTGCGCGCGGCCACCGACTCGCCCGCCTACGACAGTTCCAAGGCAGGCCTGCTCGGTCTCACCCGCCATGTCGCCAAGGAGGGCGCGCCGCGCGGGATCCGCGCCAACCTGGTCGTCCCGGGCCTGATCGACACCCCGATGGGCCGCCAGGCCTCGGCCCGGCGGGCGTCGCGTTCCGCCTCGTTCACCCGCATACCGCTCGGACGCCAGGGCACCGCCTGGGAGGTGGCCGAAGCCGTCACCTTCCTGCTGTCCGACCGCGCCTCGTACATCACCGGGCAGAGCCTGGTGGTGGATGGCGGGCTGACCGCCGTATGACATCCGGTCTCCGGTGACGGGGCCGGGGGCGGCCCTCCGGTGTCAGGACACCGACCGGGACCGCCCCCGCCGCTCACTTCCCCAGTGGGCCGAACTCCTTGCGGGTGTCCACCGGCTTGCCGAACAGCTGCCACCGCTCGCCCTTGAACCGCATCAGCTGCATCGTCTCGAGCGGGAAGGCGTCGCCGGGGCCCGTGGACATGGTGACCCCGGGCAGCAGGAGGCCCACCTTCACGTTCTTCAGGTTGCGGACCGCGTCCCGCAGCCCTTCCCGAGTCGGGCACTTCATCGCGTCCAGGGCCTTGTGCAGGCTGGCGGCGACGGCCCAGCCGTAGGCGTTGAACTGGTTGGCCGGGTCGGCATCAGGGGCGTACCTGTGCAGGGCGCTTGTGTACGTCTTGACCTCGGGGTCGTTCGCCCACTGCGGGTCGGCGGGGTCCTTGAAGTAGGTCGCCGAGACCACGCCCTGGACGTTCTTGAACCCGACCGGCTGGAGCACGGCGGCGGACGAGGCCACGTTGTTCACGATGTGCAGCGGGTTCCACCCGGGGTTCCTGGCGTCGGCGGCCAGCGCCTGGCTGGCGAACTTGGGGGTGGTGACGTCCAGCAGCACGTCCGCCCTGGAACGGGCGAGGCTCGCCATCTGTGCCGACACGGAAGGGTCGGTGACCTCGTAGCTCTCCTCGGCGACCACCTTGATGCCGCTGCCGGCGACGGCCTTCCTGAACCCGCCGAGCAGGTCCTTGCCGAAGTCGTCGTTCTGGTAGAGGACCGCGACCCTGGCCTTGGGCTTCGTGTCCTTGAGGTACTTGGCGTACACCCGCGCCTCGGCCACGTAGTTGGGCTGCCACCCGATGGTCCAGGGGTGCTTGTCGTCCGTGCCCCAGACGGAGGCACCCGTGGCGACGAAGGGCTGTGGCACCTTCTGCTTGTTGAGGTAGTCCCACACGGCGGCGGTGGACGGGGTGCCCAGGGTCTGGAACACGGCGAAGACCTTCTCCTGCTCGACCAGTCTGCGGGCCTCCTCGACCGCCTTGGGCGGCTGGTAGCCGTCGTCGCGGACGACGAACTGCACCTTGCGGCCGTCTATGCCGCCCTTGTCGTTGACGTACTTGAAGTAGGCGGCCACACCCTCGCTGATCGTGCCGTAGGCGGAGGCCGGTCCCGACAGCGGATAGATGCCGCCCAGTTTGATGGTCTTGTCCGTGATGCCGGTGGTCTGCTGACCCCTGCAGGCGCCGCCGGCGGCGGTGCCCTGGTCGTCCTGCCCTCGCTGGCTTCCGCAGGCGGTCGCGGTGAGCAGGGCGGCGGCAGCGGCAGCCGCCGCCCGCAGAGCGGTGGTCTTGCGCATGTGATTCATTCCTTTTCCGTGCGGGGCGGTGCGCCCACGGGTTCGGCGTCGGCAACGGCGGGGCCGAGGGGCGCGGAGGGTCCGGCTTCGGCCTGGGAATCCGCCCTGGCATCGGGCGCGGGTTCGGGCTCGTTCGTACGGTCGAAGGCGGCGGCCGTGCGGGGCAGGCGGCGGGCGACAGCGCCCCGGACACGGCCCGGCAGTCCGGCCAGTCCCGTCGGGGCCACGAACATCACCGCGATGACCAGCAGGCCGAACACCACTCCCGGTGCCGCCTCGCTGAGGTCCTGGGACACGCTCGGCACGTACATCACGAACGCCGCCCCCAGCAGGGGCCCGTACAGCGAGGCGAGCCCGCCGACCACCAGGCCGGCCAGCAGCGTGACGGACAGCACGAAGCTGAAGGAGTCGGGCGACACGAAGCCGATCACCCAGGTGTACAGGCATCCGCCCACGCCCGCGAACATCGCGCTCCATGCGAAGGCGAGGGTCTTGTGCAGCGACAGCCGTACGCCCATGACCTCGGCGGCGCTCTCGTTGTCCCGCACGGCGAGCAGTGCCCGGCCGATCCGGGACCGCAGCAGGTTGCGGGCGAGCAGCAGGGCCGCCGCCGTGACGGAGAGGACGACGAAGTACGTCCACTGGTCCTCGGCCAGCCCGCTCCATGCGGGCGGCTGCAGCTTGTCCACGGTCAGGCCCATGGAGCCGCCCGTCACCGGTTCGAGCCGCTTGAGCAAGGGCGGCAGGAACACGGCGAACGAGAGGGTGACCAGGGCCAGGTACAGTCCGCGGAGCCGCAGCGCCGGCACTCCGAACGCCAGGCCCAGCAGGAAGCATCCGGCGGCTGCGACCGGCAGCGTGGCCAGGTGGCCGGTGTGGTACCGGTCGAGCATGACCGCCGCCGTGTAGGCCCCCGCCGCGAAGAACGCGCCGTGCCCCAGCGAGATCTGCCCACCGAAGCCGACCAGCAGGTTCAGGCCGGCCAGCGCCACGGCATAAAGGAGCACCATGGTCAGCTGGAAGACCTGGAAGGGGGCGAAGTAGAACGGTGCGCCGACGGCGGCTGCCGCCGCGAGGAGCACGGTGAGCGCGGCCCGCAGGCGCCGGGCGCGGTCCGTGCCGGGTGTGGCGACGATCGTGCTCATGCGCGCACCACCGCCGCCCGTCCGAACAGGCCCTGGGGCCGCACCAGCAGGACTGCCGGGATGATCACCAGGGGGACGCCCACCTTCAGGTCGGCACCGATGACATCGACGTACGCTCCGGTCAGCGTCTCGGCGACGCCTACGAACAGGCCGCCGACGACCGCGCCGACCGGGCTGTCGAAGCCCCCGAGGGTGGCCGCGGCGAACGCGTAGATCAGCACTCCGCCCATCATGTTGGGCTCCAGGAACAGCAGCGGGGCGACGAGCACGCCCGACACCGCGCCGACCGTGGCGGCCAGTCCCCAGCCGAGCATCAGCACCCGGCCCACCCGGATACCCGAAAGCCGCGCGGAGGCGGGATTGCCGGCGACCGCCCGCATCACCAGGCCGATGGAGGTGTGCTGGAACAGCAGATACAGCAGCCCCATCACGACGGCCACCACCCCGATGATCCCGAGAGTCGACCAGTCCACGCGTACCCCGGCCAGGTCCAGCCCGCCGTCGGGGAACGGCTGCGGGAAGTCCTTCACGGTGAACGACCAGACCAGGCCGGCCACCGCGTTGACGAAGATGAACAGGCCGACCGTGACGATGACGACCGTCAGCTCGGGCGCACCCTGTACGGGGCGGATGACGATCCGCTCGACCAGCATGCCGCCGGCGAAGGACACCCCGAGGGTGACCGGCAGCGCCAGCCAGAACGGCATCCCGGACGCCGTCAGTTGCCAGGCGACGTACGTCGAGAGCATGGCCAGCTCGCCCTGCGCGAAGTTGACGATCCCCGTGAACCGGTGGATCAGCACCAGGGCCAGCGCCAGGCTGGCGTACACCGCGCCGGAGCCCAGCCCTTCCACCACTTGCTGGAGGAAATCGGTCACCGCACTCACCCGGCCTTCCCGGAGCCGAGGGAGACACCGAGGTACACCTCGGCGACCTGCCCGTCCTCGCGGATCTGTGCGGCCGGTCCGGACATGACCAGACGGCCGGCCTCCAGCACGTGCGCGCGATGCGCGATGTCCAGCGCGAGCTGGGCGTTCTGCTCGACGACGACCACGGTGGTGTGTTCCTCCTCGTTGACGGCTCGGACGATCTCGAACAGCTCGCGGGTGACGAGTGGCGCGAGCCCGAGCGACGGCTCGTCCAGGAGCAGCAGCGAGGGCCGCAGCATCAGCGCCCTGCCGATGGCGAGCATCTGCTGCTCCCCACCGCTGAGGCTGCCGGCGGCCTGACGCGACCGCTGGCGCAGTCTGGGGAAGTGGTCGTAGACGCGTTCCAGGTCGCCCGCCACGGCCGCGCGTGCGGCGCGGCCCCGCCGCCGGAGGCCGGTGCGCAGGTGGGCCCCGATGCGCAGGTTCTCCTCGACGGTCAGGTCGTTGAAGGTGCCCCGGCCCTCGGGCACATGCGCCACCCCGAGCCTGGCAGCCTGCTCGGGCGAGCGGCCCAGCACTTCCCTGCCGTCCAGAGTCACCGAACCGCGGCCGCGGACCATGCCGCTCAGCGCCCGCAGCGTCGTGGTCTTGCCCGCGCCGTTCGGTCCGAGGATCGCGCACACCTCGCCGCGGGCGACGGAGAAGTCGAGGCCCTGCAGCACGCGGGCCTGGCCGTATCCGGCGTGCAGGCCGCAGACACGCAGGAAGTTCGCGTCCGCCGTCGCCTCGATCCCGGCGCGCTCGCTCATGCGGCCACCCCCAGGTACGCCTCGACGACGGCAGGGTCGCGCTGGATGTGCTCCGGCGAGCCCTCGGCGATCTTGCGTCCGAAGTCGAGGCACACCACCTTGTCGCACAGGCCCATCACGAACCCCATGTGGTGTTCGACCACCACGAGGGTGAGGTCGAAGTCCTGGCGCACCGACCGGACCAGATCCGCGAATTGGCCGACCTCGCCGTGGCTGAGCCCGTTGACGGGTTCGTCGAGCAGCAGCAGCCGGGGCCGTACCGCGAGCGCCCGCGCGAGTTCGACGCGTTTGAGCGTGCCGAAAGGCAGCCCTGAGGCGGGGTGGCCGGCGACGTCCGCCAGGCCGAGCCGCCGTAGCAAGTCGTCCGCCTGGTCACGCAGCTCCTTCTCCTCCCGCCGGACGCGGGGCAGCCGGAGCGCCGCGGCGAGGTGTCGGGTGCGCCCCCGGCTGTGGGCGCCGACCATGACGTTCTCCCGGACCGTGAGCCGCGGGAACAGGCCCAGGTTCTGGAAGGTACGGGCGATGCCGCGCTCGGCCACGGCGTGCGGCGCAAGGGCGAGCAGGTCCTCGCCCTCGAACCGCACCGTTCCGGCATCGGGGGTGCAGCGCCTGGTGAGGCAGTTGAACAAGGTGGTCTTGCCGGCTCCGTTGGGTCCGATGAGCCCCACGGCGGTACCCGGCTCGACGGTGAACGTGACACCGTCCAGTGCCGTGATCCCGCCGAAGCGCACGGTGATACCGTCGACCGCGAGCATGAGTGACGCCCCTTCCGACGTGCTGGGGGGTGGGCGAGCGTCACAGTAGGTGGGGGCCTTCCGCGCGCACATTGGGTGTGAGCACCCAACTTCCCGGTCGCCGGACTGTGCGCCGCGCACAGGTGCCGGGAGATGTCTCACGCCGGGCCTGTTGACGGAACACGAGACGGACGGCGACGATCGGCGCCATGCCTCGCAGTCCTGCCCTGGACACCCACCGGCTCCCCGAACCGCTCCGGCAGGAGCGGTGGCGGATCCTGCACGCCGTCCAGGACCGGGTCGAGGAGGTGGCGGAGACCGCCGTCGAGGTGATGCGCACGCAGATCCCGTCGTACGCGCTGCAGGGCGAGCGTTTCTTCGACGAGGTACGGGAGCAGGTGCTCGAGCACTACCGGATGCAGTTGGCAGCACTCGCCGGCGACCGCGACATACGTCCTGAAGACCTCGTCTTCAGCCGCGCAGCGGCCATGCGCCGAGCACGCGCGGGGTTCGCCCTGGAGGACTGGATCAGTGCCTTCCGGGTCGGCCGCCAGGTGATGTGGGACGCGCTGCTGGACTGCGCGGGCACGTCCGCCGAGGCGCAGCAGGCCGCGCTGTCCCTCGTCACGCCGCTGATGCGGTACGTCGACTACGCCAGCACCCATGCCGCGCAGGCATACGTCGAGTACCAGCAGCACGTGGTGGCGGACGCGGACCGCGAACGCCGGGATCTCCTGGACCAGCTCCTGGCGGGCGTGGCGCCGGCACGCGGTCCGCTGTGCGCCGCGGCGCAGGCGTACGGCATCGGGCCGCGCTCGTCGATGATGGCGGTCGTGGCGGTGTGCGTCGGCGACACCCGCACCGGGGACGTCACCTCGGCCGAGCACGGGTATGCCACCAGCGCGTCGATCAGTGTCGCCGGTCCCTGGGCCGGCAGGACCCTGGTCGTGGTGCGCCACGGCGAGGTGGTGGCCGTGCCCGTGGTCCGGGCCGGCATGGACGCAGAGGACATATGTGCCCACTTCGAGGCCGTGCAGCGGCGCCTTGCCGGAGAGGGAACCCTGCTCTCCATGGGGATCAGCACGGTCGCACAGGGCGCGTCCGAGCTGCCGCGCGCCTACGAGGAGGCCCGGGCCGCCCTCGACCTGGTGCCGAGCGGGGGCGGAGTGGCGGCGCTGCCGCGGCTGTCCCCGTTCGACTACCTGGCGCTACGCGCCGACGACCTCGCCCGCCAGCTGGTCGATCCCCGCGTGCGTGTGCTTCTGGAGGAGGACCGCAGACGCGGCGACATGCTGGCCGCCACCATACGGGCCTTCGCCGAGGCGGACCTGAATCTGCGGCTGGCCGCCGACCGGCTGCGGGTGCACCACAACACGGCGCACTACCGCTTGCGCCGGATCGAGGAACGCACCGGCCGCAACCCACGCCGGATCGCCGACCTCCTGGAGCTGCTGGTCGCCCTCGCAATCCGCGACGGGGCCGGGGAAAGTGAGGGCTGCCCGTGAGCGGCACCGTGGAATCTGCCGGAACCGACGCGAGGCTGCAACTGCCGGGCGGTCAGGGGGACATGGGTCTTCCGGAGGGGCCCGCCGGACAGGACCGAACGGTCCGGCGCGCGCTGCTGGACGCCGCGCTGGAGGTGTTCACCGAGCGCGGTTACACCGACGCCGGCCTCACCGAGATCGCTGCGCGTTCCGGCGTCCCGGCAGGCACCCTCTTCCAGCACTACGGTGGCAAGCGGGGCCTTTACCTGGCCCTGTGGGAGGAGTTCCGGGAGGAGCAGGAGCACCGGACCGCGGCCACGCTGACCGCCGAGCGCAACCGTGGCGTGGACGACCCCAGAGCCCTCTTCGTGGCGGGGGCCAGGGCGTACCTGGAGGGCGCCTGGGACAACCGGCGGCTCGCCAGGCTCCTCGCAGAGGACGACGGCCCGGCGGGCTTCGACGCGCTGCGCCGCCAGTGGGACCGCGCGTGGGTACGGCGCAACGCCCGGCTCCTGGAGGTGGACGAGCGTCGGCGTGCCGGCCGGGTCCGGGTGAGCGTGCTGACCACCGTCATCGGAGGGGCGGCGCGAGAGCTGGGCGACTGCGGGGACGAGACGGAGGCCCGGGAGATCGTGGGCGAGGTCTGCGGGATCCTGATCCATCTGTCGGCACCGCCCGGCTGAAACGCCTGGCGCACGCCTGTGGGGCGGGGCGCCGCACGGGCCGGCGGCAGCCTCGCCGCCGGCGGCGTGCGCAGGGGCGGCACCCGATGTCGTCCCACCGCGCTGCCGCACCCTCGACGGCGGGATCAGCGACTCCGCGATCTCCGACCACCCGTCGGGAACAGTCCAAGGCCATGTACCCGCCCTGTACCGAGGCCGACGGCGCCGCAGGGCCCGGTCTAAGACTCCGGGGCGGCCGTCATCAGTGTGTCGAGCACCGAGTCCAGGTAGCGCCTGCCGTCCTCGCCGGCCGGCAGCGTCTCCGGCACCGCGTGCGTCAGCTGTGTGTGCCCGAGGTAGCCGGTGTACGCCAGCAGTGCGCGGCGGCGTGCCTCGTCCGGGGGGAAGCCCAGTTCGACGAAGAGCTGCGCCAGGTATCCGACTCGACGCTCCGTCACCCGGCGCAGTACGGCGGCGACCCGCGGGTGACTGACCGAGGCCGGCAGGGAAACCTCCAGCGGGTCGTGGGCGGCGAGTTCGGACGCCTCGGCGAAGAGCCTGCGCAGCCGCATCGCCGGATCCGGCTCGGACGCCAGCCCGTCGATGATCGCCTCGGTGGACTTCTCTTCCCAGCGGTCGAGCGCGGCCTCGATCAGCGACTCACGGTTGGCGAAATGCCAGTAGAAGCTGCCTTTGGTGGTGCCCAGGCGAGCGGCGAGCGGCTCGATGGCGACCGCGGTGAGGCCGCCTTCGCCCATGGCCGACAGGGCCGCGTCCGCCCAGTCCCGCGCCGTCAGCCGCTTCCGGCCACCCTCGTCAGCGACCTCGTCACGCCGTTGCACCATGGCCATACGCTACCGTATGGTCCGCAACATACGGCAGCGTATGGAGGAGCGCTATGCGCAGGTTCAGCATGATCCGCAATGTCCACCAGCGCACCATCGAGGCACCCGCCCAAGCCGTCGGGGCCTTGCTCGACCGCCTGTCCTCGGCCGACGACCCGATGTGGCCCACCCCGGCCTGGCCCCCGATGCGCTTCGACCGGCCCCTGGGGGTCGGCGCGGACGGCGGCCACGGCTTCGTCCGCTACCGCGTCGCCTCGTACGAGCCCGGCCGCCGCGTCCGCTTCGACTTCAATCCACCCATGAACGGGCACCATGAGTTCGTCATCGAACCGCTGGGGCGAGAGCGCTGCCGCCTGCGGCACACCCTGGAGCTGAAACGCCGCGGTCCGATGGCGCTGGGCTGGGCTCTGGCGGTGCGCTGGATGCACGACACGGTCGTCGAGGAGGTCTTCGACAACGCCGAACGGGCCGCCACCGGGACGGCGAGCGCCCCCGTTCGCTGGTCGCCCTGGGTCCGGCTGCTCCACTGGCTCATGTGGGAGAGAGCCGCCGCCGGCGACCTCCCGACGGGAGCGCGCCTGGCCCGTGCCGCCTTCGAGCGGATCGACTACAGCGACGCATGGCGGATGACGATGCGTCCCGGGATGCCCCGGGACCCCGAGTCCTGGCGTGGTGTCCTGCGCGGGGCCTCCTTCCCGGTCGTGGGCCGCGAGGGCGGCGAGGTACTGCTGGGCGAGGACGCCGGCCACCTCGACGTCCGCGCCTCGATCCTCGTCGACGACTGTCAGGTCACGCTCGGTACGGTCGTACGCATCCACAACTGGCGCGGCCGGTTGTACTGGGCCGGGGTCAAGCGCGTCCACCCCTTCATGGCCCGCGTCATGCTCCGCCGCATCCACCGGCGACTCGCCCTGACAGCTCCCAGCGCCGCCGAGCGCGCACAGTCGGCACTCGTTCCTGCCGCGCCGGAAGGAAGTTGAACGGGATCGACACAGAACCGCCGCATGGACTCGCGCCCGCGGACGTGCCGATGCATGCTTCAGCTCGGCAACCGCTTCACCACGGCGTCACCACACTCCGCCGTCTGTGCGTAGAACGCCCTCAGGCCGTTGTGGGTGGCGGCGAAGGCGGCCCGTGTCTCGGGCTCCGTAGTCGCGCCGCCGTAGCGCGGCAGCAGTGCCCCGCGGGCGAAGACCCACAGCGTGTCGAAGTCGGCGGTGCTCAGGAACCCGGCCACCCGGCGGGCCTGGGCAGCCGTCAGCACCAGGAGCTGCGGCTCGTGCCGGCCGGGACGGAACACCGGCCGGCCGCCGAGCACCACCTGGGCTTGGGGCCGGTCCTCGGCGCGATGCGGGAGAGCGCCGGCGTAGATGCGCTCCTGGTCCAGACGGCACTCGTCCAGCAGTTCCCCACGGTGCCGGTCGCCCGGGTGCCAGGCGGCCTCCAAGTCCTCTTCGAACTGTCGATCCAGCCAGGTTGCGCTGTTGCGTAGCGCCGGGGGCGGCACCGCTCGCAGACGGAGGTACGCACTCATGCCTGAAGGAGCGCACGGCGGCGCCGAAGCATCACGCGGCTGCGGGATCCTCCTCGACAAGGCCGCTCACCGCTGCCCCCGGGACGGTGCGGCGACCTGGACGTCCGCTGCCCCGGCCCGGGGCCCCGACGACCCGGTGGCGACCTTCGCCCAGCCCCGGGTGACCGTCTTCCTCGCCTTCTCCAGTTGCGCGTCCGTCGGGAACTGCGGCGTTCCCTCAACCGTCGGCAGCCGTGCGGCGGCGGCCTTGTCGAGGGTGCCGTCCTGCTTCATGACGTCCATGAGCACCGGGCGGGCGTAGCCGCGCAGCCGGAGGTTCTGGCCCTGGGGACTGAAGAGGTACTCCTGCCACAGGCGGGCAGCCGCCGGGTGCGGGGCGCTCTTGTTGATCGCCAGGGCGAAGTACTGGGCGAAGCTGCCGTCGAAGGGGATCGCCACCTGCCAGTTCACGCCGTGGCGGCGGAGCTGGTCGGCGTAGTGCAGGTTGATGTAGTCCCAGTTGATGCTGATGGGTGTCCGGCCGTCCTCGACCGTCGCCAGGTTGGACCTGAGCGGGTTGAGGTTGCCGTTCTCGTGGAGCTTGGCGAAGAAGTCGAGACCGGGCTGGACGTCGGCGAACGACCCGTTGTTCGCCAGGGCGGCCGCGTAGACGCTGGCGAAGGCGGTAGCAGACCGGGGCGGGTCGCCTTCGAGTGCGACCTTGCCTTTGTAGACGGGCTTCAGCAGGTCGGCGAAGGTCTCCGGACAGGGCTTGACCCGGCTGGCGTCGCAGCCGATGGAGATGTAGCCCCCGTAGTTGTTGGCCCAGCGGGCCTTGGGGTCCTTCTGATTGACGGGGATCGAGTCGTAGGCGGCGACCTTGTACGGCGCGAGCAGATTCCGCGCCGCCGCGCTCCGCGCGAACGTGTCGCCCACGTCGATCACGTCGGGGGCCGTCGGCCGGTTCCCCCTCTTGCGAAGGGTGTCGATCTCGTCCTCGCTGTGGCCCAGCGGATTCTCGACCGTGACCTTGATGCCGTACTTCTTCTGGAAGCCGTCGATCAGGCCGCCGTAGTTGGCCCAGTCGCGCGGCAGCGCGATCGCTCTGAGCGTGCCCTCCTGTCTGGCCGCGGCGATCAGCGCGCGCATGCCGCCCACGCTCTCGGCGGAGGTGGCTGCCGACGGCTTCACGAGCCTGGCGGCCGGTGTCTTCTCGCAAGCGCTCACTCCCAGTGCCACGAGAGCGAAGCAGCCGAGGACGGCCGCTGCTCGGGCACGGGGTGTGGTCACGACTGCTCCAGGCGTGGTGATGAGGTTGTCACCGGGGGACGTGTACTGGTCACAGGGCACGTCGGCCACCGGAGGAACGCCCGATGCCGCCGTGGCCGGTCTGCAGTTCCGGTCGCTCTCGCAGGCGGAGGGTCCGCACGTCGGCGAAATCGTCGTCGACGCCAGGGTACCCGTCCGCCTCGACGGCCGGATCCCGCCCGGGAAGCCCGCGACCACGGCCTTTCCCCGCGGAATGCGAACCCCCTGAGCCTTGGGCCCCGGTCAGGCCATGCCGGCACACGGCGTGTACGGCCGTGGCGGAAGGCGACGTACACGTGTCCCTCACAGGGCCGTGTCGTCCCATTGGCCGAGCAGGATCCCGCCGACTCCTTCCGCCTCCGGCGCGGCACCGTGGTGGAGGGACTGTTCCGCCCAGATGACCTTGCCGGCGGGGGTGTAGCGGGTCCCCCAGCGTTCCGCCAACCGGGCGACCAGGAAGAGTCCGCGGCCACCCTCGTCGGTGACCTTCGCCCGGCGCAGGCGGGGCGAGGTGCTGCTGCCGTCGGAGACCTCGAAGATCAGGCTGCCTGCCGCAGGGCCGCTGATCGGCACCGTGCGGAGCAGCCGGACGGCGATGGGTTCGGCGCCGTAGCGGATGGCGTTGGTGATCAGTTCGCTGAGGATGAGTTCGGCGGTGAAGGCCGCCTGCTCCAGGCCCCACTCCGTCAGCCGGCGGGCACAGGCGGTGCGCACCGGGGCCACCGCCGCCGGGTCACGGGGCACGTCCCACTCGGCCATCTGCGCCGGTCCGAGTCGGCACGTTCGGGCCACCAGCAGCGCGATGTCATCCCTGGGCCGGTCGGACAGCATGGCCTCCATCACCGCCGCACAGATGGCTTCCGGCGTTCGCGCGGGTCCTGTCAGAGCCTCACGCAGGGCCTCCAGACCGGCGTCCAGGTCTCGGGTGCGGTCCTCGATCAGCCCGTCGGTGTAGAGCACCAGCCGGGAATCCGCGGGCACGGTGAGCTCGGCGGTCTCGACCGGCAGGCCGGCGCCGAGCCCCAGTGGCGGGGACACCGGCAGCTGAGGGAAGTCGACGGTCCCGTCGGGCCGGACCACCGCCGGTCCCGGATGACCGGCGGTGGCGAGAGCCAGCTGTCCGGAGGTGGGGTCGTAGACGGCGTACTGACAGGTCGCCCCGGTGATCATGCCCTGCCCGTCCTCCGCGACGGCAGCCTCCTCGGCGTCGATCTGGGCCACCAGCTCGTCCAGCCGGCTCAGCAGTTCCTCCACGGGCATGTCCAGGCTGGCGAAGTTGTGTACGGCGGTGCGCAGCCGGCCCATGGTCGCCGCGGCGTGCAGACCGTGGCCGACGACGTCGCCCACCACCAGCGCCACCCGGGTGCCGGACAGCGGGATCACGTCGAACCAGTCCCCACCCACCCCCGCCTGGGCCGGCAGGTAGCGGTAGGCCACCTCGAGGGCGTGCTGCTCGGGTAGCGCGCGCGGCAGCAGACTGTGCTGCAGCGTGACGGCCATGGCGTGCTCGCGCGTGTAGCGGCGGGCGTTGTCGACGCACACCGCTGCCCGGGCGGCCAGCTCCTCGGCGAAGGACGCATCCTCTTCCTCGAACGGCGGGGACCCCTGTGCACGCCAGAAGTCCACCACTCCCAGCACCACGCCGCGGGCTCGCAACGGAACCACGAGCAGGGAGTGGATACCGTGAGAGAGGATCCATCCCGTGTGTTCGGGGTGCTGGGCCCGCCAGTCGTCAGAGGCGTTCAGGTCCCCGATCAGGACCGGCCGGCCCTCGGCCATCGCCACGGCAACGGGGTCGGCCGGGCCGAACCGGATCAGCTCGCCGACGGGATGGGGAAGGTCGTCCGCGTCCAGGCCGGCGACGGCGCTGCGGCGCAACTCGGTGATCACGGCGGCCGCAGCCGGGGCCTCCTCGCCGCGCAGGACCGGCTCCGGCAGCTCGACGGTGACGATGTCGGCGAACCGGGGCACCGCCACCTCGGCCAGTTCCTCGGCTGTGCGCTTCACATCCAGCGTGGTGCCGATCCGCAGTCCGGCGTCGTAGAGCAGCTTCAACCGCTCACGCGCCACCTCGGCCCGGCCGGAGAGGGCCCGGAGCTCGGTGGTGTCCCGGAGCGTCACCACGCTGCCGACCGGCCCGTGAGGTGCGGTGAGCCGCTTGTTGACCGCGAGCAGCCGGTCGCCCGCCAGGTACACCTCGTCGGTGGCCGGGCGGTCGGATGCCAGCAGCCCGGCGAGGTCCTCCTCCAGCCCCAGCTCGGTGATATGCCGCCGATCCGCGTCCGCCGGCAGGTCCAGCAGCCGCCGTGCCTCGTCGTTGGCCAGCAGCAGCCGACCGTCACCGCCGACGATCAGCACTCCTTCCCGCACCGCGTGCAGCACCGCGTCGTGGTGTTCGTACATACGGGTCATCTCGGTCGCCCCCAGGCCATGGGTCTGGCGGCGCAACCGCCGGCTGACCATCCCCGACCCGCCTGCCGCGACGACCAGGGCCGCGGCGGCGCCGCCGAAGAGGACCGGCAGTTGCCGGTTCACCCTGTTCTGCACCGTCTCGACCGTGACGGGCACGGAGACGATGGCGATGACCGAGCCGTCAGGAGCCCTGACGGGAACCGCCGAGATCACGGAGAGCCCCAGGGACCCCTTGAAGGTACTCGTGAACGGCTTGCCGGTCGCCGCCTTCGCGTAGGGCCCGATGACGTGTTTGCCGATCTGGTGCGGGTCGCTGTGGGTGAGGGTGATCCCGTTCAGTCCGTACACGATGATGGCGTCGACGCCCGCGGCCTTCCGGGCCGCCTCGGCGTGCGGCTGCAGCACCGCGGTCGGGTTCGCGCTCTTCAGCGCCGCCACGGTCCCCGGGGAGTTCGCGAACGTCTGGGCCGTGGTGAGCGTCCGCTGCCGGGCGTCCGCCATGACATCGCTTCGCGCCTGCGCGACGAGCGCCACCAGGGTGGCCGCGACGAGCAGCATCACGACCGCCAGCTGCAGAAGGAAGACCTGGCCGGCGAGGCTGTGCACGCTCAGCAGCGAACCCGGCCGCCGCTCCTCTCCTCCCTGACGGGGCCGACCGGGCCGATGAGTCCTCCTGGACGCATGAGGCACATCGCGTCCGACTTGACCCGAAACTCCGCGCATACTCCTTTTTATCGTTTGTGGGCGGCCGACCACTATCTGACCGGCACCGGCCGGTCCGCACAGCTGTCCGTCACGCAGCGCGTAGGAGTGGCCGTGGGCACCCCTGCCCGCCGCCTACACTCGTCAGCTGCGATGCGGAGTGACATCACCGATGGAAAGGTCCCGTGCCACGTGTTCCAAGACGCCCCGATCTACCACAAGCTCGTCGCCGAGCGTGGTGACGTGCCCGCGCGAGTTCGTGACGCCGCCGAGGGCATACGCCGCCAACTCGAAGGGGTGATGCGGACAGGGCAGCCCCTCGGGACCTACCGGCCTGACGCGTCCTCCGCGGGAATGCCGACGCGGCACACGGCGCCTCCGGCCGACTCGCAAACGCTATGACGCCGCGGGCGATGGCACCCGGACAAGACCGATCAGGGTGCCCGACGGCCGACACCCAGGATGGTGGTGGACACTCACCGTAGTGTGCATCTGCGGTACCGGGGCGTGGCCGGTGGGTCGGCACCGATCCACCGGACGCGCCAGCCGGAAGCTCGACCTCCGGGACTGCCGGCGGCGGACCTCCAACCCGCCACCGGAACGCAGACCTGTGGGTCGGCGGGCGGGAGTTCTCGATGGTCGCCTACCGCGACCTGCTGAGCCGCACCGCACCCGGTCGCCCTGCCGTCGAGCCGTCAGCTGAGTGTCCTTCATGTCGGGCTCTGTTCCGGTCTCCGCGGCGTTCTCCACCCGGCACGCCGGTGGCCGCCGCCCCGTTGGTCCGTCGTCGGCTCCGCGATCGCCGGGTCGACTGGCTGCTGTACCTCACCCTCCAGTCCCAGGACGACAGCCTTCACACCGCCGTGCCCCGGTATTCCGTGCAGGCGTCGAGCAGCCAGGTGGCCAGGTAGGACGCGAACGATGCGCGGACCAGCAGCCACACACCGGATGCTCCCTCCCCTCGCACCACGAGGGTGACCGGGGCCTGCGCCAGCAGCGTGGTCGGGCAGGAGCCGACGGGTGTCACCCGCGGATCGAGATCGATGGCACACCCTTGGGCCAGTACCTTGCGGACGAGGTGCCCGGACAGGGCCAGCGTGGTGCGCTGCGCGGAGACGTCGGTGACGGTGGCGAAGTCGTCGTCACCGATGGCCGACCGCAGCTGCGCGAGCAGGTCCTGCTGCCGGCCGTCGGGAGCCACCAGCAGCCATTCGTCCGGGCCCATCCACAGCGCCTTGACGTCGCCCGACATCTCGGCGCGCACGGGGCCCGGCAGCGTGATGTCCAGGCAGGCTTCGACGGCCTGTGCCGCAGCACTTCCGGGCTCCACCCGCAGGCTGAGCTGCGTCAGGAAGGGCAGTTCCCGCACCTGCAGTCCGGTGGGCAGCTGCGCGAAGCCGTCCTGCCACTCGGACAGGGCGCTGAAGCGAGTGGGGGTCTCAACCGTCACGGCGGGTTCCCTCCTTGTCGAAGAGCACAGGGTCGGTCACGGTCACCGGGACGGTCCGTCCGTCCAGCGGGACGTAGAGGGTGTCGCCGATGCGCTGGGTCCCCGAGCGCACCAGAGCCAGGGCGAACGTCCGCTGCAGGGCGTCGCTGCGGTAGCTGGAGGTGACGTGGCCCAGCATGGGTACCGGTGGCTCCGGGATGCTGCTGGTGGCGATGATCTGGGCGCCTTCGGGCAGCAGGACCCGCTCGTCGGCCGGCAGCAGGCCCACCAGCTGCTTGCGGTCGCTGCGCCGGTTCTCCGCACGGGTGAAGGACCGCTTGCCGATGAAGTCCGGCTTCTTCCTGGACACGACCCACGACATGCCCAGGTCCTGCGGGGTGACGGTGCCGTCGGTGTCCTGCCCGATGACGGGGTAGGCCTTTTCGGCGCGCAGTACGTGCATCGTCTCGGTGCCGTACGGGGTGATGCCGAACGCGCTGCCGGCCGCGAGGAGGGACTTCCACACCGTGATGCCGTACCAGGCGGGCACGTTGATCTCGTAGGCGAGTTCACCGGAGAAGCTGATACGGCACACACGCGCCGGTACGCCGGCGACCGTGGTGTCCTGCCAGGACATGAAGGGGAAGGCGTCGTTGCCGACGTCCAGACCCGGAGCCACCAGGGCCAGTACGTCGCGGGAGCGGGGACCGACCAGGGGGATCGTCGCCCAGTGTTCGGTGACGGAGGTGAGGTGCACGCGCAGGGCGGGCCACTCCGTCTGCAGCCACTCCTCCATCCATTCCAGGACCCTGGCGGCGTTGCCGGTGGTCGTGGTCAGCAGGAACTCCTGCTCGGCCACGCGGATGACGGTGCCGTCGTCGATGGCCATGCCGTCGACGCCGCACATCACGCCGTAGCGGATCCGGCCCACCTTGAGGGTGCTCATCATGTTCGTGTAGAGCCGGTCCAGCAGTACGCCGGCGTCCGGGCCCTGCACATTGATCTTGCCGAGCGTGGAGCCGTCCATCATGGCGACGCCGGTGCGGGCGGCCCGGCACTCGCGCAGTACGGCGTCCTCGATGGTCTCGCCCGGCTGGGGGTAGTACCAGGGACGCTTCCACTGGCCGACGTTCTCGAACAGGGCGCCGTGCTCGACGTGCCAGGGGTGCAGTGCGGTCACCCGGACCGGATCGAACAGTTCCCCGCGGTTGCGGCCCGCGAGGGCGGCGAAGGCCACCGGCACGGCGGGCGGACGCAGGCGCATGGTGCCGAGGTCGGCGACGTCCACCCCGAGCGCCTCGGCGACGATGCCCGAGGTCATCACGCCCGATGTGCGGCCCTGGTCGTGGGCGGTGCCGATCGTGGTGTAGCGCTTGACGTGCTCCACCGACCGCAGGCCCGCCCCGGTCGCCCGCAGCACGTCGCAGACGAGGGCGTCGCGCTGCAGGTCGACGAACTGCTTCGAACCGTCCTGACTGTCCTGCGGGCTCGGGACCCTCCAGAGCACCCGGGTGGGCGCTCCGTCCGGGAGCGGGGCGGTGGTCGGCAGGGTGATCGTCAGGCCGGTCCTGCCGATGGCCGACAGGGCCTGGTGGGCGGCGTCCACGCCGTCGGCCAGGCAGCCGGACAGGGTGAGATTCCCGCCGGCTGATCCCGCGGTACGGACACCCTCCGGCGCGTGCGCGGGCACGAAGGCCCCGATCCCGCCGTCGTAGCGCAGGGTGCCCCGGGCCTGGCTGAACAGGGCCACCGCGGGGTTCCAGCCGCCGGAGACCAGCAGCAGATCGCAGTCGATGCCCTGCCTCTCGCCGAGGCGTCCCTGACCGAAGGCGGCGACGTGGGCACGGGAGACGTGCTCGGTGCCACTGGTACCGGTGACGACGTGACCCGCGCGTACCTCGATACCGTGTTCGTCGCAGGCGGTGCGCCAGTGCGCCGGCACCTCCTCGCGGGCGTCGACCACCGCTGCGATCCGCACGCCTGCGGCGGCCAGTTCGAGTGCTGCCGGATAGGCGCTGTCGTTGGTGGTGAACACGACGGCCCGCCGCCCGGGAAGGACACCGAAGCGGTTGAGGTAGGTACGCGCCGAGCCGGCCAGCATGATGCCGGGGCGGTCGTTGTCGTCGAAGGCGACCGGGCGCTCGTAGGCGCCGGTGGCGTACACGACCTGCCGGGCGCGGATGCGCCAGATCCGCTGCCGCGAGAGGTGGGCGGGGGCGGCGGCGCCGAGGTGGTCCGTGCGCTTCTCCAGGGCCAGGACGAGTCCGTCGTCGTAGTGGCCGAAGGCGGTGGTGCGCCGCAGGACCTGCACGTCGGCGCAGGCGTCGAGTTCCGCGATGACATCGCTGATCCACGCGGTCGCCGGTGCGCCGTCGAGCAGTTCCCGGGTGCCGAGGAGTGATCCGCCGGGCCGCGGGAGTTCGTCGACGAGGATCACGCGGGCTCCGGCGCGGGCAGCGGCCAGTGTGGCGGCCAGTCCCGCCGGGCCCGCCCCGACGACCAGGAGGTCGCAGTGGGCGTGCATGGTGTCGTAGCGGGCGGGGTCCGGTTGGCTGCTCAGTCGGCCCTGGCCGGACAGACCCCGTGCGACGAGGCCCTCGTACAGCTCGACGGTGGTGGCGGTGAGCATGGGCTCGGGGAAGGGGGCTTCGATCTGCACGAGGGCGTTGGGCTCTTCGGATCCGGCGGCCAGGACCCCGCGCGGCCGTCCGTACTTGATGCTGTCGGCCACGTGGTGCACGCCGTTGGCGAGCAGGGCCGAGGCGAGGGTGTCGCCGGAGTGCCCGGTGTAGGTGTGGCCGTCGAAGATGAAGGAGAGGGTGGTGTCGCGGTTGATGTGGCCGTGGCCGGGGGCACGGAACGGGTTGTTCATCAGCCGGTCTCCTGGCCTGTGCGGTGCTCGGCACCGGGTTGGGTGCTCGGGGGGAGGGGGCGCTGGGCGCGGGTGTCGCAGACCGCGAGGAACTCGTGGGTGACGGTGTCGCGCAGGGTGTTGAACCAGCGCCGGCAGCCGGCCGCGTGCACCCACCGTTCGGCGAACGGGCCCTCGGGGTTGTCGCGGAAGAAGACGTACTGGGCCCACTGCTCGTCGTCGAGCGCGTACGGGTCGTCGGGGTAGGCGACGTGCGCCTGCCCGCCGTAGTGGAATTCGGTCTCTTCGCGCTCACCGCACCAGGGGCAGGCTATGAGCTGCATGGGAATCTCCTTGGCTGGCGCGGGCGTCAGTGGGCGACGGCGGCCGCGCCGTGCTCGTCGACCAGGGCGCCGGTGGTGAACCGGGCGAGGGTGAAGGGCGCGTTGTACGGGTGCGGTTGACCGGTGGCGATGGTGTGCGCGTAGCACCAGCCGACGCCCGGTGTGGCTTTGAAACCGCCGGTGCCCCAGCCGCAGTTGAGGTACAGGTTCTCGACGGGTGTGAGTCCGACGATGGGTGAGGCGTCGGGGGTGACGTCGACGATGCCGGCCCAGGTGCGCAGCATGTGGGCGCGGGCGAAGACGGGGAACAGCTCCAGTGCGGCGGCCATCTGGCGTTCCAGGATGTGGAAGGAGCCGCGCTGTCCGTAGCCGTTGTAGCTGTCGATGCCAGCGCCCATGACGAGTTCGCCCTTGTGGGCCTGGGAGACGTACACGTGCACGGCGTTCGACATCACGACGGTCGGGTGCACCGGTTCGAGGAGCTCCGAGACCAGGGCCTGCAGCGGGTGGCTCTGCAGTGGCAGCCGCAGACCGGCCATGGAGGCCAGCACGGAGGAGTGCCCGGCGGCAGCAAGCGCGACCTTCCCGGCGGCGATGGGGCCACGCGTGGTCTGCACTCCGTGCACGCGGCCGGCCCGGATGTCGAGCCCGGTGACCTCGCAGTCCTGGATCAGGTCGATGCCGTGGTCGTCGGCCCTGCGGGCGAAGCCCCAGGCGACGTAGTCGTGCTTGGCGATGCCCGCGCGGGGCTGGTAGGTGGCGCCGAGCACCGGATAGCGCACATCCGGCGAGATGTTGACGATGGGACAGACCTTGGCGACCTCGTCCGGCTCCAGCCACTGGGCGTCGATGCCGTTGAGCTGGTTGGCGTAGACACGGCGCTTGCTGTCGCGGATGTCCTGCAGGCTGTGGGCGAGGTTGAGGACGCCGCGCTGGCTGAACAGGATGGGGCAGCCGAGGTCTTCCTCGAGGGTCTCCCACAGCTTCAGCGAGTGCTCGTAGATGCCGGAGCTCTCGTCCCACAGGTAGTTGGAGCGGATGATGGTGGTGTTGCGGGCCATGTTGCCGCCCGCCAGCCACCCCTTCTCCAGGACGGCGACATTGGTGATGCCGTGGTTCTTGGCCAGGTAGTAGGCGGTGGCCAGGCCGTGCCCTCCGCCGCCGACGATGACGACGTCGTAGGACGGCTTGGGGTTCGGGTTGCGCCACAGGAAGTCGGGGTGGTCCGGCAGGACGTCTCCGGGCCCGGCAGAGGGGCGCGAAGCTCGATTGAGAGTGGCGGTGGGAGACGGGCGGGCGGGAGCGTTGTCGCGCGGGTGCATCACTGAGCAGCCTCCTGGGCCGCGAGCTGCGGATCGACGGAGTACAGCGGGAAGCGGTCTGTCAGGACCTGGACGCGTCGGCGCAGCGCGGTGGCGACCTGGTCGTCGAAGCCGGGCAGAAAAGCCGTGGCGATGATGTCGGCTACCTCTGTGAACTCCTCAGCGGCGAAGCCGCGGGCAGCCAGGGCCGGGGTGCCGACGCGGACACCGGAGCTGACCATCGGCGGGCGCGGGCGATCATCTCCAGCGTGCCGCGCTGCCGAGCCAGCTCCGCCTCGATCGCCATGGCGATCTCCGGGGCGACGTCGTGGAGCCGGTCGCTGAGCACCGCGGACCGGTCCGCTCGCTGGCCGGGGGTGTGGGCAGGCATGAGACCTCCCTGCGGAGCAACTGAAAGACGACTGATATATCAATCTGCTGTTGCGCTACGCTAAGAGCACGGATCGGGTCGCGTCAAGGGAGGGTTTCAGGTGACTACCGCCGCTGGTCAGGGCGGTGGAACGCTGGCCGACCAGGCCTATCGCTCCATCTCGGACCGTCTGGTGACGCTCCGGATCCGCCCCGGAGACCCCGTCAACGACGAGCGGATCGCGGCCGACCTCGGCTTCGGACGGACCCCCGTCCGGGAGGCCCTGAAGCGCCTGGAGCACGAGCGCCTCGTCGTCGCCTACCCCCGGCGCGGGACCTTCGCCACCGAGGTGCAGATCGCCGATCTCGGACACATCTCAGAGGTCCGCAGGCAGCTGGAGCCTCTCGCCGCGAGCATGGCGGCCCGGCGCGCCGGCGACGGTGACCGAGCAGACCTCGACCGGTTGCTGGTACGGCTGGCGGACGCGTCCGGCGGGGGCACGGACCTGATCCGGCTCGACATGGCCGTGCACCGCGCCATCTATGCCGCGACCCGCAATCCCTACCTTGAGGACACCCTGATCAGGTACGACAACCTGGCGACGCGGATCTGGTGCCTGTTCCTCGACCGGCTGCCGGGCCTGGCGGGCCACGTCCATGAGCACGGACCCCTGCTGCGCGCCGTCATCGACGGCGATGCGGAGAAGGCAGCAGACCTCGCCGCGGACCACGTGGCAGGGTTCGAGGCGGCGATCCGCGGCGTCATCTGACCTCGGCCGGCAGGAGACGCCGTCGCTCGACCGCGCTGCGCACATGGCGGGCGGTCACCCGTCCTCGAAGCTCGCGCCTCGGTCGTGAAACCGCCGGAACCCGTCCGGCGAGGGGTACCGGTACGGTCTGCAGCCGACCCGTCCGAAGACGAGTCGCTCTCGATTGCCCCGGACAGACCGCTGCGACGCGTTCAGGACCCTCCAACGGCCCGTCCACCGGCAGGCACAGGCATGTGAAGGCTCGCAGTGAGACGTCGATGTGCGTGCCGCGTTCCTCGACGGGGCCGTCGGTGTACAGCAGCAACACGGTGCCGGGCGCGACCTGCACGGTCGTCGACTCGCAGGTGCCCAGTTCCGTGCGCGCCCCCTGCCAGGGGCCTCGGCTCGCCCCGGAGGTCGAGGCCCGACTCCTGCCGACCGTCACCGACGACCTCACGCAATTTGATCACGGGGCAGGCCGACCGCCGCCCGGCTCGGTTCCCGCTTCCGTGTCATCCGCAAATGTGCCGTCGCGCCAGAACATTTAGGTAAGTGCCCGAATAGGCGGCCATATTTTGGTTGTCGTTGAGCGAGGTGTAACGCGCCCACCCCTGCAAGACGCAGAACCGGGAAGGGTGAGGCAACACCCCCAGACGAAAATTAAGCGCCTGGGGCAACCTCACTGTCCCCACAACTCGTCAGATCGGAGTTCCTTGTGAGCAACACGGACCCTGTTTCCGGATACCAGACGTACAACCAGCCCACGGGCCCCGGCCGCTCGGCGCGCCACCATGCAGCCGGGCGGCGCACGGCTCTGGCGGTGTGCACGGTCGCCGACATCGCGGCGGCCCTGCTGGGTCTGTGGATCTTGTTGTTTCTGCTCGACGCGAATCAGGCGAATGTCTTCGTGAAATTCGTGCACGGAACGGCGGACTGGCTGGCCTGGTGGTCGCAGGACATTTTCACAATGGACACACAAGGGCTACGCGTCATCCTTGATTATGGCCTCCCGGCCGTCATGTATTTGCTGATCGGTCACGGGATCGCCGCCAGAATCAACCGGGCCTGACGGCACTACGGGCCCTTACCGAATACGCCACCCACTGCACCCGGGAACAGGACGAGCCGCAAGCTGCGGATCCACGAGGACCTCGCTCAGCCGGCGTCGGAACACACGCAGCACCGGGCGGCGGAACCTGGCCGGGGTTGCCGTGGTGCGCAGCAGGCTCACGCTCCCGAGAGAACCTGGGAGGCCATGAGGCAGACGACTTCCGTCTGGTGCTGGGCCAGGAAGAAGTGGCCGCCGGGGAAGACCTTCAGCGTGAAGGGGCCGTCGGTGTGCTGGGACCAGGCGGCGGCCTCCTCCACGGTGACCTTCGGGTCGTCGTCGCCGACCAGGCAGGTCACGGGGCAGCGCAGGGGCGGACCGGGTTCCCAGGTGTAGGTCTCGGCTGCGCGGTAGTCCGCCCGGATGGCCGGGAGGATCATGCGCAGGACTTCCTCGTCGCCCAGCAGCTGGGGGTTGGTGCCGCTGAGGCCGCGCATCTCGGCGACGAGGCCGTCGTCGTCTCGCAGGTGGACGGTCTCGTCGCGGTGCGTGGACGGGGCACGGCGGCCGGAGGCGATGAGGGCGGTGGGCAGGATGTCCCGCTCCTGCTCCAGCCGTCGGGCGATCTCGTAGGCGAGGGAGGCGCCCATGCTGTGGCCGAACAGGGCGATGGGCCGGTCGGTCCAGGGCAGGAGGGCCTCGTAGACCTTGTCGGCGAGCGCCGGTACGGAGTCCAGGAGCGGTTCGCTGCGGCGGTCCTGGCGGCCGGGGTACTGGACGCACAGTACGTCGACGCTGTCGGGCATGGAGCGGGACACGGGGAAGTAGAAGCTGGCGGAGCCGCCCGCGTGGGGCAGGCAGACCAACCGGGCGCGGCTGTCGGGACGCGGGTGGAACCGGCGGATCCAGAGGCCGTTGTCCTCGGTGAGCGGGGAGTTCATGGAATCGTTCCTTTTCCGTCTGGGTTCGACCGCCCACCGTGGCGGGGCGTTCGCCGGGTGGAGAGGGGCGGCGCGCGGACAGGCTCCGCCCACCGCTCGTCAGGAACCCGCGACGTCCTCCTTGATGATGCGCTCGACGTTCCGCTCCGCCAGCGCGGTGATGGTCACGAACGGGTTGACGCCGATGCTGCCGGGGATGAGCGAGCCGTCGGTCACGTAGAGGTTCTTGTATCCGGCGACGCGGCCGTAGTTGTCGGTGGCCTTGCCGAGGACGCAGCCGCCGAGCGGGTGGTAGCAGAAGTCGTCGGCGAAGGCCTTGATCTGCTTGCCGAAGAGGTCGTACCGGTAGATGGTGGCGTTGGCCTTGTTGATGCGGTCGAACAGCGACTTCGCCGCCGCGACCGCGGGCGCGTTCTGGTCCCGGGTCCAGTGCAGGTCCGCCCGGTCCTTGGCGGCGTCGTAGACGAAGGTGCCGCGCTCCGGGTTCTTGGTGATGGCCAGGTAGAGGCTGACCCAGGTCTCGACACCCGCCGGCATGGGGGCGATCTCGGCGAAGACGGGGGTGTTCGGGTTGTCCCAGTCGTCGATGCCGAGGGCGGGGATCGACGACTGCTTGGTGCCGGTGGGGTTCCACACGTGGTTGGCGCGGGCGGTCATGATGTTTCCGTTGGGGCCCCAGCCTCCGCCGACCTCGGAGCTGAGGTTCGGAAGAGTACCGGTCTCCCGGGCGCGCAGCAGCAGTTCGGTCGAGCCGAGACTGCCCGCGCCGAGGAAGAGGTGGCGGCAGGAGACCTCCTTGGTCGCGAGCAGCTTTCCCTCGGCGTCCCTCTGCTCGACGGTCAGCAGGTACGTGCCGTCGTTCTGCTGACGGATCGTCCTGACCTGGTGCAGGGTCTCGATGGTGACCTTGCCGGTGCCCAGGGCGGCCGCCAGGTAGCTCTTGTCCAGTGAGACCTTGCCGTGGTTGTTGCCGTAGATGACCTCGGCGGCCAGCGCGGACTTGGGCGCCGCGCCGTCCGCCTCACGGCGCATGTAGTCCCAGTCGTAGACGTTGGGCACGAAGGTGGTGCTCAGGCCCGCGTTCGAGGCCTGCTGGCGCGAGACACGCGCGAACGTGTACCACTCGGTCTGCTCGAACCAGCTCTTGTCGATGTTGTTGACCCGGAGGGTGGAGTTCGCGCGCGGGAAGTACTTGGTGTACATCTCCCCGGCGTCGACCTGGGGCAGCACCTCCTCGAAGTACGAGCGCCGGGGCGTGACCGCCATGCCACCGTTGACGAGCGAGCCGCCGCCGACACCGCGTCCCACGTACACGGACATCTGGTCGAAGTTGACCCGGTCCAGTACACCCGCGTAGGGCTCGATGTCCCGGTTGGCGAGGTCGAGCCACAGGAAGGAGCCGAGCGGGGCCTCGGTGCGGGTCTTGAACCAGCTGGAGCGCTTGTCGGGCTTGAGCATCCCGCAGAACACGTTGCCGTCCGGACCGGGCTGGTTCCACAGCTGGCCCATCTCCAGCATCAGGGTGGGGACCCCTGCCTCGCCGAGACGCAGGGCGGAGACGGCCGCGCCGTAACCGGTGCCGACCACGACGGCGGGGACGAACGTGCCGCCGGAACCACTGGTGGTGGCAGCGGACGCCCGGGGGGCGGCGGTGATCGTGGTCTGCCCCGCGAGTGCGGCGGCGCCCAGGGCCGCCAGGCCGAGCATGCGGCGGCGCGACAGAGGCTGATGTGCAATCACGTTGTTTCTCCTGAGCGTCGAGCGTCGAGCGTGGAGGGAAGAGGGAAGATGAGTCGGAAGGCCGGCCGGAGTGGCGCGGCCTGGGGCGGAACGCGCCATGTGGGGTCCGTGCAAAAGGGCCGGCGAGGAGATCCGGACCCGGCGGGATGACCTCGGGGAGGCGGGGCCCGGAGGTCCGGTCACCCGGGGCACGGAGGAGGGCGTTGCGGTACGGCCCGCTCCCGGCGCGGGCAGCGCTCACGCGTGCCTTCAGGCGTCCGCCGAGCCGCGCGACAATGGGGATCACGCGGTCCGTTCGGACTGTCCGGCGACCCGGAGCTTGCGGTAGGCGCTGGTGAGGTGCTCCTCCGCGGCGCGCGCATTCACTCGGGCCGTTCTGCCATGTTCTTGCCGGGCACTCGGGGAGTGGCGAGTCGCGTGGCGCCGCGTTCGGCGCGGGTGAACGCTGTCACAGCCGCCGGCGCGTGCGGGCGCCCGGCGCGGGCCCTGCGGCCGCTCACTTCACGAAGTCGTCCACGACCTCGGGCGGCCAGGTGCCGACCTTGAGCACGCCCATGGAGTAGGCGCGGGAGACCAGCGCGGCACGGTTGGGCACCTTCAGCTTCCGCAGCAGGCAGGTCACGTGGTACTCGACGCCCTGCCGGCTGAGGTAGAGGCTTGCCGCCAAGGGGACGGTGGAGACACCGGCGGCGATGCCTTCGAGGATACGCGCGTCCATCGCGGAGAGGATCTTCTTGCGTTTGGTCACCACTCGGGTCCCCTCGGCGTCCCCGGCCGTGGGCATCATGACCAGGATCGCGGTCGTGTCGGGCAGGCCACCGCGCACCGCGACCGCGGTGAGGGGAACGGTGAAGGCGGACTCCTCGCCAGGCCCCACGGCAATGACGGGCGTGACGAATCGCTGATGCTTCCCTTCCAGCAAATTGGAGAATTTACGCACCAGCGGCTGCTGCACGCTCGGGTGCACCACGTCACGGAAATTGCGGCCGCATATGTCCTCGGACGAGCCGTTGAACTGCCGGAAGAACTCCTGGTTCGCCTGCTGGATGGTCAGGGTTTTATCGAGGCTCGCCATGCACAGGCCCGGAGCTGCAGATGCTGGACTCAGCAAGAGAGGGCTCCCTGTTAGAAAACTTGAGCGCGAAATCAATCCGGAGGCTGGTGAGCGGTCGTGAAGGCCGTCAGCAGGGGCGTCATCGACCCTGGGACCAGCGGTTCTCCCAGATGCGGACATCGTGCGCCACCACCCTTGCGGGGTCCTGGTCGAGCCACTGGCGGCCCCTTGCCGTCGCCTGCCGTCGTTTTCAGGTCCACTTGTCGGAATCCTTGCCGAAAACCCGCAGCTTTCTTGCCAATCGACGGATCTCCGGCTTGGAAGGCGCTTTCCCTATGCCAAGATCCACAGGAGACGGTGTGGGACCGGCCAGCTCGAAACCGTCCGTCAGGCAGCCGTATCCGCGAGAACGATGGGGACCAGTCATGCCCACACCTCCGACCGCAAACGTGTTACCCACGGGAACTGCCCAGGCTGAGCTCCTATTGAGTGTTCTGGGGCCCATGTCGGCGCGACACAACGGGCAGGATCTGCCGCTCGGCCCACCACGCCGGCGAACAGTTCTCGCCCTGTTGCTCATCCGCCTCGGCCGCGTGGTGCCCACCGAACTGCTCGTCGAGGAACTGTGGGGTGACGGAGCGCCCCGTCACGCGGTCGCCACACTCCAAAGCCATGTCTCCCATCTGCGCCGGGCCCTGCATCCAGTGGCGGGAACGGGCCACCTTTCGGTGCTGCGTCATCGGACACCCGGTTACGTCCTCGATCTCGATCCCGAACACGTCGATGTCTGCCGCTTCGAGCGTCTGGTCACCGACGGACGGCGGCTGCTGGAGCAGCACGATCCGCGCACCGCGCATGCCCGGCTCACCGAGGCCTTGGGGTTGTGGCGCGGCTCGCCGTACGCGGAGTTCGACAGCCATCCGGCACTCAGCGACGAGTGCGCCCGGCTCGAGCAGATCCGGCTGACCGCCGTGGAGTCCTGCGCGGAGGCGCGGCTGGCCCTCGGCGCGGCCGAAGAGGTCGCCGCCGATCTGGACCGGGAGGCGCGCCGTCATCCCACACGGGAGCGGCTGGTCGGCCACCTCATGACGGCGCTGTCCCAGCTCGGGCGGCAGGCCGAGGCCCTTGAGGTGTATGAGCGGACGCGTAGTCATCTGGTCGAGGAGTTCGGCGTGGACACGGCAGCCGAACTACGGCGGGTCAGAAACGCGATCCTGCGCCAGGAGCCGGGAGCGAGCGCCCCCTCGAAGAAGCCGTCACCCGCACCACTCGAGTCGACCGGAGCGTCGCACGTCCCGCTCGTGAGGAACGAGATCGGTGACGACGCGGTACCGGACTCGTCGGGCTTCGAGGGCTCGAAGGACGGTGGCACGGCCGTCATACCCCGGGGGCACAGCCGGGCGGTGGCCACCGACGACGCCGACGGTGCGGACGACTCCGGTGCGGCCGTCCGGCACGACGGGATCGCGGGGACCGACGAGCGCCCGGAGGCGCGAACCGATGTGCCGCCGGGCGCGCGGGCGGACGCCGCCGGCCCGCAGGCCGGGACAGACCCGTGGCGGCCCGTGTCGGAGCCGGACCACGAGCCGCCGGCTGCCCCGGGGCCCGGCGGATCCCCGGGGTTCGATTCGGGGTGGTCGGCTGTCCCCTCGCCGTTCACCGGCCGCAGCCAGGAGCTCGACCGCCTGACGACCGCCGCCGCGAGCGTGGTCGTGGGCCACGGCCATGTGGCCGGCGTCCTCGGCCCCCCGGGAGTCGGGAAGACCCGGCTGCTGCTTGAACTCGCGGCACGTCTGGAGAGCATGGGCGCGCAGGAGGAGCGCTCCAGGCTGGAGGTGGTCTGGAGCCACTGCTTCCCCGGCGAGGGCGTCCCCGCCTACTGGCTGTGGACCCAGATCCTGCGGCGGCTGTCCGCCACCCGGCCGGATGCCTTTCGCGAGGCGACGGAACCGTACGGCGCTTTGCTCGCCCCACTGATGCCCGAGCGGTCGGCGGCCCGGACCGGAAGCCCGAAATGGGCCTCCGACTGGTGCCAGGCCCGCTTCCTCGCCCACGACGCGGTCTGCGAGGTGTTACTCACCCTCGCCGGGCAACACCCGCTCGTGCTGCTCCTCGAGGATCTGCAATGGGCGGACACCGCCTCCCTCGACCTGCTCAGGCTGCTGAGCACCCGCTGCCAGGGCCATCCGCTCGGCATCGTGTTCACGGCCCGCAAGTTCGAGGCCGAATCGGACGCGACGCTGCGCCGGATGGTCTCCGACGTACTGCGCGGCCCCAGGACCGAGACGCTGCGGCTCTGCGGGCTCTCCCTGCGGGCCGTCGGCGCCCTCGTCGAGGCACATGCGGGGTCGGGTGTGGACCCGAAGGTGGTCGAGGTGCTGCACCGGCGCAGCGAAGGCAACCCGTACTTCGTGATGCAGCTCCTCTCCCTCGTGGGCGACGCGCGTAAACTACGCCGCCCGGATGCGGTCGACGCGCTCCTGGCTCACATTCCCACCGGCGTACGCGAGGCGCTGCACCAGCGGTTCGCCGCGTTACCCGAGCCGGTCCTGCGAGTGCTTCGACTGTGCGCCGTCATCGGCGCCGAGGTGGACACCGACCTGTTGCACCGGACCGCCACGCACGACGAACCGGTCATCGAGGGTCTTGAATCGGCCATCCGTGCCGGCCTGCTCGAGGAGGACCCACACCATCCGGGGCGGCTGCACTTCGCTCACGCCCTGGTCCAGGAGACGCTCGTCGACGAGCTGCCCCGTGAGGACCGCCACCGCCTGCACGCCAGGGTCGCCGACGCACTGTACGCACGCAGGCGCGGGCAGGTGGGGGACGAGGAGATAGAGCGGGTGGCGCACCACAGCTGGCACGCCAAGAGCGCACTGCCCGCCGCCGAGGTGCTGCCCCGGCTGCTGCTCGCCGCGGAACACGCCGAGCAGTCCATGGCGTACGAGCAGGTGGAGATCTGGCTGCGCCGCGCAGTGCACCTGGTCGGCTTCCTGCCGCCGGACGACTCCGCCACGGTCAGGCTGGAACAGAAGCTGCACATCCAACTCGGCCAGGTACTCGCCACCACGCGCGGCTACGGCCACCCCGAGGCCGAGACGGCACTGACGCGCGGTCGCGCCCTCAGCGCGGCCACTCACGCCCCCGAGGACTCGTCGGTGCTCTGGGCGCTGTGCGCGGCACACCTGGTCACCGGCCGCTACGACGCCTCACGGCAGCTGTCCGGTCTGCTGCGCGACATCTCGCGGCAGAGCCCGGAGCCCGTGGCGGCGCTCGGTGCGGCCTACGGCGAAGGCATCGTGCTCCATGTGCGCGGAATGCTCCCGCAGGCACTCGCCGAACTGGAGCGCGGCGTCGTCATGGCAGATCGTTTCGCCAACGAGGGTCATGCGCTGGCGCGTACCTTCCAGCACGACCCACGCGTCTCCTGCCGCTCCTACGACACCTTCACCCACTGGCTGCTCGGACACCGGCAGACCGCCGACGCGCGCCGACGTGAGCTGCTGAGCCTCACCGAGTACGAAAGCCGGCCGTCCGACCGCTCCTTCGCGCTGTACGTGGACGGGGTCGTGGCCGCTTGGGAAGGCGACACCCGTACCGCACTCGCCTCGAGCGACGAGGGCGTCCGCGTTGCGGGCGAACACGGACTTCTCTACTGGAAGGCCATGCTGGGCGTCGTGAAGGGGTGGGGCCTGGTGCACGCGGGAGATCACGACGACGGCCTCGCCCTCATACACACCTCGCTGGCCGAACTAGGCCAGTCCCGGACGTACATACGCCACCCGCTGCACCTGGGCCTGTTGGGCCAGGCGCAATGTCACGGCGGGCGGATCGAGGAGGCGAGGACCACCTTCCGGATGCTGCTGGCCGCCGTCGAACAACGCCGCGAGCGCGTGTACCTCCACGCGGCACTGCCCGCGACCCCCCTGCTCCACGAACTGCTGGGCCATGGTGCCGACGAGGCGCTCACGGGCCTGTCCCCGTGATGCGCCGCTGCGGGATTCCAGCAGGCGGTGGCCCTGGCCGCCCGGCTCCCGGAGAGCCACCGCTCGCCCGGAGCCCACGCCCCACGGCCGGTGCCGCTCAGTCCTCGAAGATCGCGACCGCCTGTACCGGACAGGCCGTGGGGACGTCGTGCACCCGCGGGTCCCCCGCCCCGTCCTCATGTCCCGGGACCAGGGCGACCAGCGCGTCGTCGTCCTGTGTGAAGACGCCGGGTGCGGTCATGACGCACTGACCGGAGCCGATGCACCGGTCGCGGTCGATGGTGATGCGCATGGCGTGGCCCGCCTCCCTTGATTCCGTTCCCTCCACCGGGATCCTCACCAGGTGACGGGGAGCTCGATCGGGCCCTGGGCGTCGTGGCCGGCCTTGATGGGCACCTCGTCCAGGGGTACGGCCAGCCGCAGGCCCGGGATGCGGGCGAAGAGCGCGCCGAGGGCGATCTCGAGCTCGGCGCGGGCGAGGTTCTGCCCCAGGCACTGGTGGATGCCGTGGCCGAAGCCGACGTGGTGACGTGCGTTGCGCCGGGCGTCGAAGACGTCGGGGTTCTCGTACGCCTTGGCGTCGCGGTTCATCAGCGTGATGGAGACGAGCACCGCGTCCCCGGCCTTGATGGTCTCGCCGCCGACCTCGATGTCCTCCTTGGCCATCCGGACCATGTAGTCGGAGACGGAGGTGAACCGCAGCAGCTCCTCGACCACTCCCGACACCGCAGCGGGGTCACGCAGCAGCACCTCGACCTGCTCGGGGTGCTGGATGAGCGTGAGGGCTCCGAGGGCGATGGCGTTGACGGTGGTCTCGTGGCCGGCCACCAGCAGGACCAGCGCGATCATGACCACCTCGTTGTAGTCCAGCTCGCCCTCCTCCAACTGGCGTGCGATCAGCTCGTCCAGCAGGCCGTCCCCGGGCTCGGCCTGCTTCTTCACGACCAGGCCGTGCAGGTACCTGTACAGCTCGCCGAAGGCCGCGTCGGCCTCCGCCGACGTCGCGGCGCCCACGAAGTTGCGGGAGCACTCCTCGAAGAAGTCGTGGTCGCCGTAGGGGACGCCGAGGAGCTCGCAGATCGCCATGGAGGGCACGGGCAGGGCGAAGGCCGACACCAGGTCCGCGACCGGCCCCTTCGCCAGCATGTCGTCCAGGAGCCGGTCGACCAGGCTCTGGAGCCTGGGACGGATGGCGTTCATGCGCTTGACGCCGAAGCTGGGGATCAGCATGCGCCGCTGCCGGGCGTGCAGGGGGTCGTCGACACCGATCAGCGGGAACGCGAGCCCGCCGCGGCCCTCGGTGCGCTGGACGACGACGGGGAAGAGCGGGTGGCCCCAGTCGGAAGACAGCCGGGGGTCGACGAGCAGCGCCCGTCCCTCGGCATGCCCGGTGACCAGCCACGCGGGTCGGCCGTCGAACAGCGTGACCTGCGTCAGCGGGTTCTCGCCCCGCCATTGCGCGTAGGCCTTCGGCGGCTGGTACGGGCAGGTCCGGTCCTGGGGGAAGGCCGGGGCCGGCGACCCGGTGGGGCGGATTTCGGTCTCGGTCATGTCGTGCCTTTCGAACTATCGGCGGTGCGGTCGTTCATCGATGCGTGAGGGGCTACGGGAAGCAGGTCTCAGAGCGTCAGCGGAGCCGTGCGCGCGGTGCGGTCGGCGTCCGGCCGTCCGGCCCAGGGCCCCCGGTCACGGACCGGAGGCCGACTGTGGCGGAACACTGATCACCTGTGGGAGTGGGCGCGTGGTGCGGAGGTCACCAGGTGACGGGCAGCTCGTGCACGCCGTAGAAGACCATGTCGTCGCGGAAGCGGAGCTCCTCGACGGGCTTGGCCAGACGCAGGGTCGGGAAGCGGCGGAACAGGGTCTCGAAGACGATCTGCAGCTCGATCCGGGCGAGTTGCTGGCCTATGCACTGGTGTGCTCCGAAGCCGAAGGCCAGATGCGGGGCGGGGCGGCGGGTGATGTCGAAGCGCTCCGGCTCCTGGACGAAGGCGGGGTCGAAGTCGGCGGCGAGGACGTGCGCGACGACCTGTTCGCCCTCGGCGATGCGCACGCCGCCGAGCTCCACGTCCCGGGTGGCGACGCGCTCGCCGCCGAACTGGCCGATGGTGAGGTAGCGCAGCAGTTCCTCGACCGCGTTGCCGATCAGCGACGGGTCCTCGCGCAGCAGGGCCAGCTGGTCGGGGCGGTCGAGGAGCAGCGCCGCACCGAGGCCGATCATGCAGGCGGTGGTGTCGTGGGCCGCTATCAGCAGGGTGCCGGCCGCGTTCATGAGGAACATGTCGTCGACGACGCCGTCGGGGTCCTCGGTGGTGATCAGCGCCGAGATCAGGTCGTCACCGGGGTTGGCCCGGCGCTCCTGGACGAGCTGGTAGAGCAGCCCGCCCAGGCGCATGCCGGCGGCCTCGGTGGCGGCGGCGTCCTGGTCGACCCGCATCATCGCCTCGGCGATGTCCTGGAACTCCGCCCGGCGCTCGGCCGGGACACCGAACAGGTCGGAGATCACCATGGAGGGCACCGGGTTGGCGAAGGTCTTCACCAGGTCGACCGGGCCGCCCCGCGCCTCGATGGCATCGAGGTGCTCGTCGACGATGCGCTGGATGTTCGGCCGGAGCGCCTGCATGCGCCGGACGGTGAACTCCTTGGCGAGCAGCTTGCGGTCCGCGGTGTGCTCCGGCTCGTCCTGCCACAGCAGGCTGCCGCGGCCGGGCTTCTGGGTGACGACGCCGTCCTGGGTGTGCAGCGCGTGGGGCACCTGGACGCTGAACGAGGGGTCGCGCAGCAGGGCGCGCACCTCTTCGTAGCCGGTCACGAGCCACGCCTCGTGGCCGCTGGTGAAGGTGGCCCGGGTCACCGGGGCGGCCGCCCGGATGCCGGCGATGCCGTCCGGCGGCAGGAACGGGCAGCTGCGGGCCTTGGGGACGGCGGGTGCGTCGGCGGTGGGCTCGGGCATGACTCTCCTAGGGCTGGTGGGAGGGGGTTCGTACGAGGGACGGTCAGGCGGCGGCGAGTTCGAGTGTGGTCTCGCCGCGCCGAGGCGCGTTCACGAGGACGGCCATGTTCCCGGAGGGGTGCACGTTGTCGTGCATCATCTGGTGCATGCGCCCGATGTCCTGGAAGCCGTCGCAGGCGGACAGGCAGGGGTCGAGCATGCCGGCGCCGACGAGGTTGATGACCTCGCGGCACTGGCGGGTGTCGGCGTAGTGCGAGCCCTGGAGGCGCTTGGAGCGCATCCACAGGTGGCGCAGGTCGACGTCTCCGTTGTAGCCGGAGGTGCCGCCGCAGATCACCACCATGCCCGCGTTGTCGCAGAGGTACATCGAGGTCGGCAGGGTGTCCTGGCCGCTGTGCTCGAGCACGATCCGCGGGGACTTGCGCTCACCGAGGATCTCCCAGATCTTCTTGCCGACCCCGCGGGCGCCGCGCAGGAACCGCGCCGACGCCTCGGCCTCCCCGACATCGGGCAGCCGGCCCCAGTGGTCGAAGTCGCGGCGGTTGATGGTGCCTTCGGCCCCGAGGCGGCGGCAGTACTCGGAGCGGTCCTCACTGGAGACCACGGCGATCGGAATGCCGCCGGCCAGCCTGACGAGCTGGATGGCCATCGAGCCGAGGCCGCCCGCACCGCCCCAGATCAGGACCGGGTCGCCGGGGCGGACCGTGTTGCCCTGCCAGCCGAACAGCTGCCGGTAGGCGGTGGGTCCGGTGAGCAGGAAGGCCGCCGACTCCTCCCACGACAGATGGGCGGGCTTGGGGTGGCACTGGTACTCGTCGACCCGGCAGAACTGGGCGAAGGAGCCGTAGTTGGTCTCGTACCCCCAGGCCTTGATGCTCTCCGAGACCAGAGGGTCGGTACCCATCCGGATGTCCTCGGCGGTCTCGTCCCACTGGCCGCTGGTGAGCAGCACGTGGTCGCCCACCTTGACGTTGCGGACGCCTTCGCCGACGGCCCACACCACACCGGAGGCTTCCGAGCCTCCGATGTGGAAGTCCTCGGGTTGTCCCTGGCGCTGCCGCATCCCGATGACGTCGACCGGCTCGCCCAGCGAGGACCACACGTTGTTGTAGTTGATGCCGGCGGCCATCACGTAGACCAGCACCTGGCCCCGGCCCACCTCGGGGGTGTCGACGACCTCGGTGCGGAACGCCTGCTTCGGCTCTCCGAAGCGGTTCTGGCGGATCACCGAGGCGTACATCTGCCGCGGGACCTCACCGAGCGGCGGGGTCTCGCCGATCTCGTAGAGAGCCTTCGTCATGGTTTCTCTCCCACATCTGCTCTGTCCGGATCTGCTCTGTCCGGTCTGGGGTGCTCGCGGTGGTCGCGGGCCGGTCATGCGGTCGTTGCGTCCGGAGGTGCGGCGGGGCCGGACGCGTCGGTGACGACGTCCGCCAGCCAGGCATCCACCGTCGCCGCGGTGGTGCCGGCGTGGTCCTCCAGCATCGAGTAGTGGTTTCCGGTCACTTCGACGATCGTGTCCACGTGCTCGGGCGGTGCCGCGCGCCCGTCGCCGTCCGCGGTGCCGGACAGCATGGGATCGCTCGCCCGTACGAGCAGGGTCGGCGCGGCGATCCGTGGCGCGGCCCAGTCGTCGAACAGGCGCATGTAGCGGCCCATGGCGGTGAGTTGTTCGCCGCCGGACCTCATGAAGTCCAGGCGTTGCGACTGCGCCTGGGCCATCGCGTTGAGCACCTGGTGGTCGAAGGGGACCTCTCGGCTGAAGCTGTCGACCATCACCACGGCCGCCGGCTGCTCGCCCATGGCCTCCAGGTGGGCCGCCACACCGTGGGCGATCCAGCCGCCCGAGGAGTAGCCGAGCAGCACGACCGGCTTTCCGCCGGCGCACTCGCGTACGGTCTGCGCGTGCAGCCGGAGCACGACGTCCAGGTCGGACGGGACCGGCTCGCCCTTCTCGTAGCCGGGGTGGACCAGGGCCCACACGTCCAGCCGGTCGCGGAAGGGGGTGGCGAACCGCGCGTACTGGTGCGCCCCGGCCGGGACGACGTACGGCGAGAAGCACATCAGCGCGAGGGGACGGTCGCCCTGCGACAACCGTACCGGGGCGGGACGCTGGGCCAGTTCCTCGGGCCGCTCGAACGAGGGCCGGAAGCGGGCCGCCTCCATCAGCATCCCCATGGCCTCGGCGGCCGTCCCGTTCTCGCTCGCGTGCCGGTAGAGCTGGACCAGCATGTCGGCGGGCTGCTCCTGCGCCGCGCCGCGGCCGACGCCCTGGAGCCGTGTCAACAGGTGCTTGGCGAGCCTGGTGGGCGTGGGATGGTCGAAGGCCAGTCCGGCGGGCAGGTGGAGACCGGTCGCCGCAGCCAGGCGCCGGCGCAGGTCGATCGCGGTGAGCGAGTCGAAGCCGAGCTCCAGGAAGTGTGCGGTGGGCAGCACGTCCTCGATCGACGCGTGACCGAGGACCACGGCGCTCTGGGCGCGAATGTGCTCCAGCAGCCGCTCCTCCTGCTCGGCCGGGGCGAGTCCGGCGAGCTCGGTCGCCAGCGCCGCTCCGGCGCCGGTCTCCTCGCCTGCTGCGGCCTGCTCGGCCTCCAACAGCCGCTGTACGTCGGGCAGGTCGGCCAGCAGCGGGCTGGGCCGTCCCACGGTGAAGGCGGGCAGGAACTTCTCCCAGTCGATCGGGGCGACGGTGAGGGCCGCCTCGTCGTGCTCGACGGCCTGGCGCAGGGCGGAGATCGCGAGATCGGGGGCCATGACGCCCAGGCCCCGCCGTTCGCCGCGCTCCTGGACCGCGTCGTCGACCATGCCGCCGCCCGCCCAGCCGCCCCAGGCGACCGAGGTCGCGGTCAGGCCGCGTGCCCGCCGCCGCAGTGCCAGAGCGTCGAGGAAGGCGTTGGCCGAGGCGTAGGAGGCCTGCCCACCGCTGCCCCAGACGCCGGCACCGGAGGCGAACAGCACGAACGCGTCCAGCTCACGGCCGTCGAGCAACTCGTCGAGGTGGAGGGCGCCGGTGACCTTGGCGGCCGCGGCTTCGGCGAACTCGTCGAGACCGGCGTCGGCCAGCATGGACGACCGTGCCGTGCCGGCGGCGTGCAGCACCGCGGTGAGGGGGTGCCGGGACTCGATGCCGGCGAGCAGCCGCGCGACCGCGTCGCGGTCGGCGATGTCGCAGGCGGCGATGGTCACTTCGGCGCCCAGAGCGGTCAGCTCCGCCTGCAGTTCCCGCGCGCCGGGAGCGTCGGGCCCGCTCCTGCTGGTGAGCACCAGGTGCTGCGCGCCCGCGCCGGCCAGCCAACGGGCGAGGTGCCGGCCCACGCCGCCGGTTCCGCCGGTGACCAGGACGGTGCCGCGGGGCTGCCACGGTGTCGCGGGCTCCTCGTCGGCGGGCCGCGCCCGGACCAGGCGCCGGCCGTACACGCCGTCGGCACGTACGGCGAGCTGGTCCTCGTCGTGCTGGGCCAGCGCTCCGGCCAGGCGGCGCAGCGCGTGCGCGTCCAGCTTCTCGGGAAGGTCGACGAGGCCACCCCAGCGCCGGGGCAGTTCCAGTGCGGCGGTGATGCCCAGGCCCCACAGCTGGGCCTGGACGGCGTCGTACAGCGGGTCGGTGGCTCCGGTGGACACGGCTCCGCGGGTCGCGCACCACAGCGGTGCCTGGACGCCGATGTCGCCCAGCGCCTGCATCAGGGTGACGGTCGTGGCGAGGCTTGCGGACAACGTCGGGTGGGCCGGGTGGCAGCCGGGGGCGAGGCCGAGCATCGAGAGGACACCGGCGGGCTGTTCGCCGCCGAGTTCCTCGGCGAGCCGGTTCGCGGCCTGCGCGCGGTCGCAGTCGACGGGGAGTTCGACGACCCGCACCTTGGCGCCGTGGGCGCCGAGCACGCCGACGACGCAGGGCGCCCACTGCTCGTCCGCCAGTCCGGCGGGGAGGACGGCGAGCCACAGGCCGTCCAAACTGGGAGCCGGGTCGTCGGTGAGCTGCCGGAAGGAGACGCGGTAGCGCCAGCCGTCCACCGTGGACTTCGCGCGGCTGCGCCGACGCCACGCGGACAGCACCGGCAGCGCCGGGCCGATGAGGGCGGCGTCGTCCGCCCCGAGTTGATCGGCGAGCCCGGGCAGGTCCGTGTTCTCCACCAGCTCCCAGAACCCGGCCTCGGTGGGATCGGCGCCCGCAGGCACCGGGTCGGCGCTCTGCAGCCAGTACCGCTGGCGCTGGAACGCGTACGTCGGCAGGTCCACGCGCCGTACCGGCCGCCCGGCGAAGGGGACCGTCAAGTCCACGTGTACGCCGCTGACGTGCAGTTCGGACACGGAGCGCAGGAAGTGGTCCATGCCGCCCTGGCCTCTGCGCAGCGAGGCGCCGGTCACGGCGTCGGCACCGGCCTCCTCCGCGATCTCCTGCACCGCGCCGGACAGCAGCGGGTGCGGGCTGCACTCGACGAACACCCCGTGCCCGTCGTCCAGGAGCGTCCGTACGGTCCGCTCGAACTCAACTGTGCGGCGGGCGTTGCGGTACCAGTACTCGGCGTCCAGGGCGATGGTGTCCAGCACCGTGCCGGTCACCGTGGAGTAGAAGGGGACGTCGGCCGCGCGCGGCGCGACCGGGGCCAGCAGCTCCAGGAGTTCGGGGCGCAGCCTGTCGACCTGGGCGGAGTGCCCGGCGCCGGTGGCGCCGCGGACCTTGCGCACGCGCACGCCCTCGTGTTCGAGTTCCGCCAGGAGTTCGTCGACCGCATCGGGCTCTCCGGAGACGGTCAGGGCGGCGGGCCCGTTCACGGCGGCAACCGACAGCCGGTCCCCGTACTTCTCCAGCCTCGCGCGGGCCCGGTCGGCCGGCATGGCGACCGCCAGCATCGCCCCCTTGCCCATGAGCTTGGTCAGCGAGCGGCTGCGCAGGGCCACGATCCGGGCCGCGTCGTCCAGCGTCAGCGCGCCCGCGACGTACGCGGCGGCGACCTCGCCCTGCGAGTGGCCGACGACGGCGGCAGGCGTCACACCGTAGGAGCGCCACAGGGCGGCCAGCGACACCATCACCGTGAACAGCGCGGGTTGGGCGACCTCCACCTCGGCCATGCCCGGTGCGCCCGGCTCGGCGCGCAGGACGTCGAGCAGCGGCCAGCCGACGTAGGGGGCGAACGCCTCGGCGCAGGCCTTCGCCTGCTCGGCGAAGACCGTGGAGGTCTCCAGCAGTTCGCGGGCCATCTCCGTCCACTGCGAGCCGTGCCCGGGGAAGACGAAGGTGACCTTGCCGGAGGCCGTGGCGGTGCCCTGGACCACGGTGTCCGCCGGTGTGCCGTCGGCGAGCGCCGTGAGCCCGGCCCGCAGCTCGTGCGGGTCACGGCCGACGACCACGGCCCGCTGTTCCAGTTGCGTCCGCGTGGTGACGAGGGCGCGGCCGACGTCGGGCGGACAGAACCCTTCGGCGCGGTCGAGGTGGTTCAGCAGCCGGCGGGCCTGCGCGCGCAGGGACCGGGCGGTCTTCGCGGACAGCGCCCACGGGAACACGACCAGGGGCGGGGCGGCGGTCGCGTCCCGCGCTGCGGGGGGCTGCTCGCTCTCGGCGGCGGGCGCGGTGTTCGGGGCCTGCTCGATGATGGTGTGGACGTTGGTGCCGCTCATCCCGAAGGAGGAGACGGCCGCGCGCCGTGGCCTGTCCCGGTCGGGCCAGGCGGTCTGCTCGGTGAGCAGGCGCACGTTCCCGCCGGCCCAGTCGACGTCCGGGGTCGGCTCGTCGACGTGCAGCGTCTGCGGCAGGACGCCGTTGCGGAGGGCCATCACCATCTTGATGACGCCGCCGACGCCCGCGGCCGCCTGCGCGTGGCCGATGTTGGACTTCAGCGAGCCCAGCCACAGCGGTCGGTCCGCGGAGCGCTCCTTGCCGTAGGTGGCCAGCAGCGCCTGTGCCTCGATCGGGTCGCCGAGCCGGGTTCCGGTGCCGTGGGCCTCCACGGCGTCCACGTCGTCCGGGGCGAGCCGGGCGTTGGCGAGTGCCTGCCGGATGACCTGCTGCTGGGCCTTGCCGCTGGGCGCGGTCAGGCCGTTGGAGGCGCCGTCCTGGTTGACCGCGCTGCCCCGTACGACGGCGAGGACCTCGTGCCCGTTGCGCCGGGCGTCGGACAGCCGCTCCACCAGGACCAGGCCCACGCCCTCGGCGAAGCCGGTGCCGTCGGCGGACGAGGAGAACGCCTTGCAGCGGCCGTCGGCGGACAGCGCACGCTGCCGGCTCGACATCGTGAACGCGGACGGTCCGGCCATCACCATCACGCCGCCGGCCAGTGCCATGGAGCACTCGCCGTTGCGCAGCGCCTGAACGGCGAGGTGGAGGGCGGTCAGTGAGGAAGAGCACGCGGTGTCGACGGTGACCGACGGCCCCTGCAGGCCGAAGGTGTAGGAGAGCCGGCCGGAGATCACGCTGGCCGCGTTGCCGCTGGGAATGTAGCCCTCGACTCCGTCGGGCACCTTGAGCGGGCGGCCGGTGTAGTCCTGGTAGCCGGAGCCGACGAAGACGCCCGTGGCGGTGGAGCGCATGGTGTCGGGGGCGATCCCGGCGCGCTCGAAGGCCTCCCAGGTGGTCTCCAGCAGCAGGCGCTGCTGCGGGTCCATGGCGACGGCTTCGCGCGGGCTGATTCCGAAGACCGCGGGGTCGAACTCGTCCGCGTCGTGCAGGAAACCGCCCTGTGTGGTGTACGTGGTGCCGGGGTGGTCGGGGTCCGGGTGGTAGAGCGCCTCGACGTCCCAGCCGCGGTTGCCGGGGAAGCGGGAGATCGCGTCGCGGCCGGAGGCGACCAGCTCCCACAGGTCCTCGGGCGAGCGCACGTCGCCGGGGTAGCGGCAGGCCATCGAGATGATGGCGATCGGCTCGTCGAGCACCACGGCGGCCGCCGCGGGCGTGGCCTTCGTCTCCTGGCCGCCGGTGAGTTCGGCGAGCAGGTGGGCGGCGAGGTCCGCGGCCGTGGGGTGGTCGAAGACCAGCGTCGTGGGCAGGGCGAGACCGGTGGCCTCGTTGATCCGGTTGCGGAGTTCCACCGCGGTCAGGGAGTCGAAGCCGAGGTCCCGGAAGGGCCGGTCGGCCTCGACGGCGCCCGCTCCGCGGTGGCCGAGGACGGCGGCGGCGTGCGTGCGCACGAGGTCCACGAGGGCGCGTGCGCGGTCTTCGTGCGACAGCCCGGCCAGGCTCTCGGCGAGCGCCCCGAAACCGTGGCCCGTCTCGGGGGTCGCCTCCGCGAGCGTCGCGCGCACCTCGGGGAGGTCGCCGAGCAGTGGGCTGGGCCGGCCGAGGGTGAACGGCACGATGAAACGCGACCAGTCCACGTCGGCGACGGTCAGCTGGGTCTCGTCGCGGTCGAGCGCGCGCTGCAGGGCGGTGATCGCCGTGGCGGGGGTCATCGCCCGCAGGCCGCGGCGGCGCAGCCGCTCCTCGTCGTCGCCGTCCTCGACCATGCCGCCGTCGGCCCAGGGCCCCCAGGAGACGGCGGTCGCGGTGAGGCCGCGGTCGCGGCGCTGCCGGGCGAGACCGTCGAGAAAGGCGTTGCCGGCGGCGTAGGCGGCCTGGCCGCCGCTGCCCCAGACGCCGGAGATGGAGGAGAAGAGGACGAAGGCGTCGAGCTCCTGGTCACCCAGCAGCTCGTCCAGGTGCGCCGCGCCGCCGGCCTTGGCGGCGAGCGCGGCGGCGAAGGCTGCCGGGGTGGTGGCGTCCACCATGCCGGGGTCGGCGACCCCAGCGGCGTGCACGACGGCGGTGAAGGTGTGCTCGGCGAGCAGGGCCGTCACGGCGTCGCGGTCGGCCACGTCGCAGGCGGCGAGCGTGACGCGGGCACCGAGGGCCTCCAGCTCGTCCCGCAGGGCGGCGGCGCCCGGGGCGTCCGCGCCCCGGCGGCTGGTGAGGACGAGGTGTTCGGCGCCGCCGCGCGCCAGCCAGCGGGCGACGTGGCCGCCCAGGGCACCCGTACCACCGGTGACGAGGGCGGTGCCGCGGGGCTGCCAGCGGCGGCGGGCCGCCCGGGCCGGTGCGTGGGCGAGCCGCCGGGCGAAGACGCCGGAGGCGCGGACGGCGAGCTGGTCCTCCTCCCACCGGCCCGTCAGTACCTGCCCCAGCACGTCGGCCAGGTCTGCGGCGGCCCGGTCGTCGACGGACTCCGGCAGGTCGATCAGGCCGCCCCAGCGCCGGGGCAGCTCCAGGGCGACGGTGCGGCCCAGGCCCCAGACCTGGGTGTGCCGGGCGTCGCGTACGGCGTCGGACCCGCTCACGGCCACCGCGCCCGAGGTGAGGCACCACAGCGGGGCGTCGACGCCCGCGTCGCCCAGGGCCTGGACGAGCAGCAGGGTGGGCAGTACGGGGTCGCCGGTGAGGAGCAGGGACAGCACGCCGTCGACCGGCCCGGTCCCGGCCAGCTCCGCGGCCAGTCCGGCGCGGTCGCTCGCCGCGCCGACGACGAGGGTCCTCAGGGTGGCGCCGCGAGCGGTGAGCGCGGTGCGGACCGCTGCGGTCCGCTCGTTCTCCTCCTCCGGCACGGCCAACAGCCAGGTGCCGCCGGGGCCGGCCGGTGCGAGCTCGCCCAGGCGCTTCCAGGACTCGTGATAGCGCCACTCGTCGACGGCGGACTGCTCCTTGCGCTGCCGCCGCCACGACGACAGCCTCGGCAGCACGTCGCTGAACGCGTCCCCTGGCCCGATGTCCAGGGTCTCGGCGAAGGCCTGCAGGTCCTCGCGCTCCACGGTCTCCCAGAACTCCGCGTCCACCGGGTCCACCACCGCGGCGGGCTCCGGGGTCTGCACCCAGTACCGCTCGTGCTGGAAGGCGTACGTCGGCAGGTCGGTCTTCCGCGCACCGGCGAAGAAGACGCTCCAGTCCACCGTGACGCCGTGGTTGTGCAGGTGCGCGAGGGCCGTGACGAGCGCCTGCCGTTCGGGGCGGTCGGCTCGCAGCGCCGGCACCGTGACGGCGCCGTCCAGGCAGTCCTGCGCCATGCCGCTGAGGACACCGCCGGGGCCGATCTCGACGAAGGTCTTCACGCCCAGTTCGTGCAGGGTCCGGACGCCGTCGGCGAAGCGGACGGCCTCGCGGACGTGCCGGACCCAGTACTCGGGGGTGTAGGTCTCGACGAGCGCACCCGTGAGGTTGGAGACGACGGGTAACCGCGGCCGCTCGAAGGCCAGGCCACGGACGACCGCGGCGAACTCCTCCAGCATCGGGTCCATCAGCGGCGAGTGGAAGGCGTGGCTGACCTTCAGCCGGGACGTCTTGCGGCCCTGCTCGGCGAAGGCCGAGGCAATCGCCAGGGCCGCCTTCTCGTCACCGGAAACCACCAGCGACGAGGGGCCGTTGACCGCGGCGATGCTCACCCCGTCGGTGAGGTGGGGCAGGACTTCCTCTTCGGTGGCCTGCACGGCGACCATCGCGCCGCCCGCGGGCAGGGCCTGCATCAGCGCGGCACGGGCGGACACCAGCTTCGCCGCGTCGTCGAGGGACAGCGCACCGGCCACGTGCGCGGCGGCGATCTCGCCCACGGAGTGGCCCAGGACGAAGTCGGGCCGGACGCCCAAGGATTCGAGGAGGCGGAACAGGGCCACCTCGACCGCGAAGAGCGCGGGCTGGGTGCACCCGGTCCGGTGGAGCGTCTCGGCGTCGACGTCGACCGGGGCGTCCAGACGCGCGCACACCTCGTCGTAGGCCGTGGCGAAGGCGGGGAACGCCGCGTACAGCTCCCGCCCCATGCCGAGGCGCTGCGAGCCCTGCCCTGAGAAGAGGAAGCCGGTCTTGCCGCCGGCCGGGCGCCCCAGCAACACACGGGACGAAGGGGTCCCGGCGGCCAGGTCCTCAAGCCCGAGGAGCAGTTCCTCACGGGTCTCCCCCACGACCGCGGCCCGGTGACGCATGGCCGCGCGGCTCGTGGCCAGCGACAGGCCCACGTCCTCCGGCCGGGCCCCGCCCCGCACGCACGGCAGCAGCCGGGCCGCCTGGGCCTGCAGCGCCGCGTCGCTCCTGGCGGAGAGCACCCACGCCAGGGGGCCGTCGGCGGGAACCCGTGCGGGCTCCTCGTCCTGCGCCGGTGCCTGCTCGATGATCGTGTGGGCGTTGGTGCCGCTGACGCCGAAGGACGACACGGCGGCGCGGCGCGGGTGATCGGTCTTCGGCCACTCCACCGCCTCGGTCAGCAGCCGGACGTCACCGGCCGACCAGTCCACGTGCGGCGTCGGCTCGTCCACGTGCAGGGTCCGTGGGAGAACCCCGTGGCGCATGGCCATGACCATCTTGATGATGCCGCCGACCCCCGCGGCGGCCTGCGAGTGACCGATGTTGGACTTCAGCGAGCCCAGCCACAGCGGCTGCCCCTCCGGCCGCTCCCGGCCGTACGTGGCGAGCAGTGCCTGCGCCTCGATCGGGTCACCCAGCCTCGTCCCCGTACCGTGCGCCTCCACGACGTCGATCTGGGCGGGAGACAGTCCGGCCGACGCCAGGGCCTGGCGGACGACCCGCTGCTGCGCCGGACCGTTCGGCGCGGTCAGGCCGTTGGACGCGCCGTCCTGGTTGACGGCACTGCCCCGCACCACGGCCAGCACCTGGTGCCCGTTGCGCACGGCGTCGGACAGCCGCTCCACCAGGAGCATGCCGACGCCCTCGGACCAGCCGGTCCCGTCTGCCCCGGCGGCGAACGGCTTGCACCGTCCGTCCGGGGCCAGCCCGCGCTGACGGCTGAACTCCACGAACGCGGTCGGCGTGGTCATCACCTGCACGCCGCCGGCCAGCGCCATCGAG
This sequence comes from Streptomyces sp. NPDC037288, assembly GCF_055603265.1. Classification (NCBI taxonomy): domain Bacteria; kingdom Bacillati; phylum Actinomycetota; class Actinomycetes; order Kitasatosporales; family Streptomycetaceae; genus Streptomyces; species Streptomyces sp. NPDC037288. Next base: position 43,421 of record NZ_JBVJVY010000016.1, on the reverse strand, counting down.
CACTCGCCGCCCCGCAGCGCCTGGATCGCCCAGTGCAGCGCCACCAGCGACGACGAACACGCCGTGTCGACGGTGACCGCCGGACCCTCCAGGCCGAAGGTGTAGGCGATACGGCCGGACATCACGCTGGCGGAGTTCCCGGTCCCGAGATGGCCGTCGGACTCGCCGCCCACCCCGACCAGGAGGTTGACGTAGTCCTGGTAGCCGGAGCCGACGAAGACTCCGGTACGGCTGCCGCGCACCGACTCCGCGTCGATACCCGCCCGCTCGAACGTCTCCCACGTGGTCTCCAGCAGCAGACGCTGCTGCGGATCCATCGCCACGGCCTCACGCGGACTGATCCCGAAGAACCCGGCGTCGAACTCCCCCGCCTCGTACAGGAATCCACCACGACGCGTGTACGTCTTCCCCGGCGCCTCGGGGTCCGGGTCGTAGATGTCCTCCACGTCCCAGCCGCGGTCCGCCGGGAACTCGCCGACCGCGTCACCACCGGAGGCCACCAGCCGCCACAGGTCCTCCGGCGAACGCACACCGCCCGGATACCGGCACGCCATACCGACGATCGCGATGGGTTCCTGGCCCTTCTCCTCGACCTCGCGAAGGCGCTCCCGGACCTGACGAAGGTCTCCGGTGACGCGCTTGAGATATTCGAGAAGCCTGTCTTCGTTGCTGCTCATCCGCCTCATCCGTCCTCGGCTGTCGTTAAAGGTAGAGCGCCAAGAACTAGGAATTTTCTAGATCTTGATCGATCAGATCGAAGATGTCGTCGACCGTCGCGTCCTGCAGCTGCCGCTGCGCGTCGGCGGATTCCGCACCTTGCTCTGCGGTGGAGTTGACCAGGGACAGCAGTTCCTGCAGCCGCCTGCGCACCCCTGACCGGACCGTCTCCTCGGCGGAGGCGGCCGTCGAGATCACCGACTCCAGACGGTCGAGCTCGCTGAAGACCGACACCTCGTCCGGACCCGTCTCGCCGGCGAGTTCGCTCCACAGGTGGCGGGCGATCGCCTCGGGCGTCGGGTGGTCGAAGACCAGTGTCGCGGGCAGGGTCAGGCCGGTGTCGGCCGTGAGCAGGTTGCGCAGTTCCACCGCGGTCAGGGAGTCGAAGCCGAGGTCCCGGAACGCCAGGTCCGGTTCGACCGCCGCGGAGCCGCTGTGGCCGAGTACGGCCGCCGCGTGCGCGCACACCGTGTCCACGAGCAGGCGTTGCTGTTCGCCTTCGGCCAGCCCGGACAGCTTCTCCTTCAGCGCGGACGGCTCCGCGGCCCGCTCGGCGGGCTCCGCCGCGAGCGCGTCCCTGACCTCGGGCAGGTCGCTCAGCAGCGCGCTCGGCCTGCTGACGGTGAACGGGACGGCGAACCGCTCCCAGTCCACGTCCGCCACGGTGAGCGTGCCGTCCCCGCCGCTCAGCGCACCGTGCAGCGCGGAGATCGCCCGGTCCGGCCGCAGCACGGTCAGGCCGCGCTGCCGCAGCCGCTCCTCGTCCCCGGCGTCGGCGACCATGCCGCCCTCGCCCCAGGGGCCCCAGGCGATCGCGGTCGCGGCGAGGCCCCGGGCCCGCCGGTGCTGCGCCAGGCCGTCGAGGAAGGCGTTCGCGGCCGAGTACGCGGCCTGACCGCCGCCTCCCCAGACGCCGGAGACGGAGGAGAAGAGGACGAAGGCGTCCAGCTCCTGGTCGCCGAGCAGTTCGTGGAGGTGTACGGCCCCGAGGGCCTTCGCGGCGACCGTCGCCGCGAAGTCGCCGAGGCTCGTCTCGGCGAGCATGCCCGCTTCGGCGGTGCCGGCCGTGTGGACGACGGCGCTCACCGGGTGCTCTGCGAGCAGCGCGGCCAGCGCCTCGCGGTCCGCCACGTCACAGGCGGCGACGGTCACGCGCACGCCCGCCTCCTCCAGCTCGGTCTTGAGTCGGGCGGCGCCGGGGGCGTCGGGGCCCCGGCGGCTGGTGAGCAGCAGGTGTTCGGCTCCGGCACCGGCGAGCCAGCGGGCGACGTGCCCGCCCAGCGCACCCGTACCACCGGTGATCAGGACGGTGCCGCGCGGCGACCACCGCTGCCCGGCCCGCGTGTTCCGGCGGGCGGCGGTGTGGGAGAGCCTGCGGCCGAACACTCCGCGGTCGCGGATCGCGACCTGGTCCTCGGCCGACTGGCCGAGCACCGCGGCGAGGCGGCCGGCGACCCGGTCGTCGACCGTGTCCGGGAGGTCGATCAGACCGCCCCAGCGCGGCGCGTGCTCCAGCGCCGCCACCCGGCCCAGGCCCCAGACCTGGGACTGGTACGGGTCCGCCACCCTGTCGGCGGGGCTCACGCCCACCGCGTTCCGGGTCGCGCACCACAGCGGGGCGCCGATGCCCGCGTCGCCCAGGGCCTGGACGAGCAGCACGGACAGCGCGACGCCGGCGGTCAGTGCGGCGGTCGCCTGGGCGGCCTCGCCTTCGAGGGCTAGCAGCGACAGGACGCCCGCCACGGTCTCGTCACCGGCCGCTCGGGCGAGCTGCGCGGTCAGGTCCGCACGGCCGGTGGCCGGCTCGACCGGAACCGGCAGCGGGGCCAGGCCCCGTCCGGTCAGCCCGCGGAGGCAGGCGGTGACCCAGTCGTCGCCGAGTTGCGCGGCGCTGACCGGAACCAGCCATATGCCGTTGCGGGCAGGGCCGTCCGGGGCGGGGTCGGGTATCCCCTTCCAGGTGACGCCGTAGCGCCAGCCGTCCACGGTGGACTGCTCCTTGCGCTGCCGCCGCCACGACGACAGCCTCGGCAGCACGTCGCTGAAGGCGTCCCCTGCCCCGATGTGCAGGGTCTCGGCGAGGGCCTGCAGGTCCTCACGCTCCACGGTCGCCCAGAACTCCGCGTCCACGGGGTCCGCCGCCGTGGCGGCAGCGGTTTCCGGGGCGTCGAGCCAGTAGCGCTCGCGCTGGAAGGCGTAGGTCGGCAGGGTGACGCGCCGGGCGCCCGGGAAGAAGGCGTGCCAGTCCACTTCGGCGCCGCTGACGTGCAGTTGGGCGTACGCGGTGGTGAGCGCCTGGGGTTCCGGGCGGTCGGCCCGGAGTACGGGGACGGTGACGATGTCGTCCACGCAGGCCTGCGCCATTCCGCTGAGGACACCGCCGGGACCGATCTCCACGAACGAAGTCACCCCCAGCTCGTGCAGGGTCCGCACGCCGTCGGCGAAACGGACCGCCTCACGGACGTGCCGGACCCAGTACTCAGGCGTGTACGGCTCGGCCAGGCGGCCAGTGAGGTTCGAAACGACGGGAATCCGCGGCTCGTTGAACACCAGACCGCTGACGACCTCGGCGAACTCCTCCAGCATCGGATCCATCAACGGCGAGTGGAACGCGTGGCTGACCCTCAACCGCGAGACCTTACGGCCCTGTTGCGTGAAGGCCTCGGCGATCTCCAGCACGGCATCCTCGGCACCGGAGACCACGACGGACCGAGGCCCGTTGACCGCCGCGATACCGACCTCTTCAGTCAGGTGCGGCAGCACCTCGTCTTCCGTGGCCTGGACCGCCACCATCGCCCCGCCCGCGGGCAACGCCTGCATCAACGCGGCACGCGCCGACACCAGCTTCGCCGCATCATCCAGTGACAACACACCCGCCACGTGCGCGGCAGCGATCTCACCCACCGAGTGACCGGCCACATAGTCCGGCCGCACCCCCCAGGATTCGAGGAGGCGGAACAGCGCCACCTCGACCGCGAAGAGCGCGGGCTGGGTGCAACCGGTCTGGTTCAAGTCCTCCGAGTCGACATCGACGGGCGCCTCCAGGCGCGCACACACCTCGTCGTACGCATCGGCGAAGACCGGGAACGCCTCGTACAACTCACGCCCCATACCGATCCGCTGCGAACCCTGACCCGAGAACAGGAAGCCGACCTTGCCTCCCGTCCGGCCCTGGACGACTCCGGGGGACGGCGTTCCGGCGGCCAGGCAGCCCAGTTCGCGGCGGAAGTCGTCACTGCTCTCGCCGATGACGGCCGCCCTGTGGCGCATCGCGCTCCGGGTGGTGGCCAGCGAGAAGCCGACATCGGCCGGTGACGTGCCGTCCTGCACGAAGGCCAGCAGCCGTCGTGCCTGGTCGCGCAGCGCAGCGCTGCTCTTGGCGGAGAGCACCCACGGCAGGAGGGCCGGGGCCGGGGCGTGGGTGGCCTCTTCGGCCGGGGCGGGCGGGGCCTGTTCGATGATCGTGTGGGCGTTGGTGCCGCTGACGCCGAAGGACGACACGGCGGCCCGGCGCGGGCGGTCCGTCTCCGGCCAGTCGACGGCCTCGGTCAGCAGCCGGACGTCGCCCGCCGACCAGTCCACGTGCGGCGTCGGCTCATCGGCGTGCAGGGTCCGCGGCAGGACCCCGTGGCGCATGGCCATCACCATCTTGATGATGCCGCCGACACCCGCGGCGGCTTGGGCGTGGCCGATGTTGGACTTCAGCGAGCCCAGCCACAGCGGCTGTCCTTCGGGACGCTCCCGGCCATACGTGGCGAGAAGGGCCTGTGCCTCGATCGGGTCACCCAGCCTCGTCCCCGTACCGTGCGCCTCCACCGCGTCGACATCGGCGGCGGTGAGGCCCGCGGAAGTGAGGGCCTGGCGGATCACCCGCTGCTGTGCGGGGCCGTTCGGCGCGGTCAGGCCGTTGGACGCGCCGTCCTGGTTGACGGCGCTGCCGCGGACGACGGCCAGCACCTGGTGCCCGTTGCGCACGGCGTCGGACAGCCGCTCCACCAGGAGCATGCCGACGCCCTCGGACCAGCCGGTCCCGTCCGCGCCGGCGCCGAACGCCTTGCAGCGGCCGTCGGCGGACAGCCCGCGCTGCCGGCTGAACTCCACGAACGCCCGCGGGGTGGACATGACCATCACGCCGCCGGCCAGCGCCATGGAGCACTCGCCGTTGCGGAGGGCCTGGACCGCCCAGTGCAGGGCCACGAGCGACGACGAGCACGCGGTGTCGACGGTGACCGCCGGTCCTTCCAGACCGAGGGTGTAGGCGATGCGGCCGGACATGATGCTCGCGGAGTTGCCCGTGCCGAAGAAGCCCTCGGAGTCGTCGATCGCGTGGAAGGCCTGGGCGGCGTAGTCCTGGTAGCCGGAGCCGACGAAGACTCCGGTACGGCTGCCGCGCACCGACTCCGCGTCGATACCCGCCCGCTCGAACGTCTCCCACGTGGTCTCCAGCAGCAGACGCTGCTGCGGATCCATCGCCACGGCCTCACGCGGACTGATCCCGAAGAACCCGGCGTCGAACTCCCCCGCCTCGTACAGGAATCCACCACGACGCGTGTACGTCTTCCCCGGCGCCTCGGGGTCCGGGTCATAGATGTCCTCCACGTCCCAGCCGCGGTCCGCCGGGAACTCGCCGACCGCGTCACCACCGGAGGCCACCAGCCGCCACAGGTCCTCCGGCGAACGCACACCCCCCGGATACCGGCACGCCATACCGACGATCGCGATGGGGTCGTCGTCCTCGGCGGGTGCGGCGGCCGTCTCCGGTGCTGCCGTAGCGGTGCGGCCGGTGAGTTCGGTGCGCAGCTGCCGGGCGAGTTCCCGGGCGTTGGGGTGGTCGAAGACCAGGGTGGGGGGCAGTGCGAGGCCGGTCTCGGCGTTGAGCCTGTTGCGCAGTTCGACGGCGGTCAGGGAGTCGAAGCCGAGGTCCTTGAAGGCCCGGTCGGCCTCGACCTCGCCGGCGGCGCTGTGGCCGAGGACGGCCGCCGCGTGCGTGCGGACGAGGTCGACCAGCAGCGTGTGCTGCTCGGTCTCGGGCATCCCGGTGAGGCGGCCGGTCAGGGGCGAGGCGGCGGCCGTGCCGGGCCGGCCGGCGGTGCTGCCCGCGAGGAGGATCCGCTCGGCCTCCGGGAGGGCGCCGAGCAGGGCGCTCGGGCGGCCCACGGTGAACGGGGGCAGGAACCGCTCCCAGTCGACGTCGGCCACCGTGGTGGTCGCCTCGCCGGAGTCCAGCGCCTGCCGGAGGCCGGCCACGGCGAGCGCGGCGGGCATCGGGATCAGGCCGCGGCGGCGCAGTCGTTCGTCCGCGCCGTCGCCCTCGGCCATGCCGCCGCCCGCCCACGGGCCCCAGGCCACGGCGGTCGCGGGCAGGCCCTGGGCCCGGCGGCGTTCGGCGAGCCCGTCGAGCAGGGCGTTGGCCGCCGCGTAGGCGGCCTGGTGGCCGCTGCCCCACACACCGGCGATGGACGAGAAGAGGACGAAGGCGTCGAGTTCCCGGCCGGTGAGGAGCGCGTCGAGGTGCAGGGCGCCGGCTGCCTTGGCGGACAGCACGTCGGCGAAGGCGCCCGGCGTCATGGCCTCCAGTGGGTCCAGGTGGTCCACGCCCGCCGTGTGGACGACGGCGTTCACCGGGTGCTCGGCGAGCAGCGCGGCGAGCGCCTCACGGTCGGCGACGTCGCACGCGGCGACGGTGACATGGACACCCGTCGCCTCCAGCTCCGCGACGAGACCCGCCGCACCCGGCGCGTCGAGGCCTCGGCGGCTGGTGAGCAGCAGGTGTTCGGCTCCGGCACCGGCGAGCCAGCGGGCGACGTGCCCGCCCAGCGCACCCGTACCACCGGTGATCAGGACGGTGCCGCGCGGCGACCACCGCTGCCCGGCCCGCGTGTTCCGGCGGGCGGCGGTGTGGGAGAGCCTGCGGCCGAACACTCCGCGGTCGCGGATCGCGACCTGGTCCTCGGCCGACTGGCCGAGCACCGCGGCGAGGCGGCCGGCGACCCGGTCGTCGACCGTGTCCGGGAGGTCGATCAGACCGCCCCAGCGCGGCGCGTGCTCCAGCGCCGCCACCCGGCCCAGGCCCCAGACGGCGTTCTGGGCGGCGTTCGGCACCGCGTCCGCGCGGCCGGTGGACATGGCGGACCTGGTCAGCGCCCACAGCGGGGCGTCGACGCCCGCGTCGCCCAGGGCCTGGACGAGCGCGAGGGACAGCGCGGTGCCGACGGAGAGGGCCGGGTGTACGGGGTGGGGCCGCTCGTCGGTGCCGAGCAGGGAGATCACGCCGTCGACCGGGCTCTCACGGACGGCGTCGCCGAGCTGCCGCAGCAGTGCGCCGCGGTCGGCGGCCGGGTCGACCGCCACCCGGACCAGCCGGGCCCCGCGGGCGGCGAGCCCGTCGGCGACGGCGGCGGTCCACTGGACGGCCTCGGTGTCCTCGGTGGCCAGGAACAGCCAGTCGCCGGGCAGTTCGTGGGCCCGGAGGCCGCTGAGGGGCTTCCAGCCCGTGCGGTAGGACCAGCCTTCCACGACGGACTCCCGGCGCTGCTGCCGGCGCCACGCGGACAGCCGGGGCAGCACCGCGTCCAGCTGCTCGGCGGGCAGGTCGAGGGTGGCGGCGAGGGAGTGGGCGTCCTCGCGCTCCACCGTCTCCCAGAACCCGGCCTCCACGGTGTCGGTCCCCACGACGGCGGCGGCCGTGGGCGCGGTGGCCTGAAGCCAGTACCGCTGGTGCTGGAAGGCGTAGGTGGGCAGGTCGGTGCGCCGGGCGCCGCGGCCGGCGAAGAACGCCTGCCAGTCGACGGGGACGCCGTGCACGTGGAGTTGCGCGACGGCGCCGGTGATCGCCTCGGGCTCGGGGCTGCCGGACCGTGTGGAGGGGACGGTGACCGCGCCGTCCAGGCAGCCCTGAGCCATGGCGCTCAGCACCGCGCCGGGGCCGGTCTCCACGAACGTGGTCACGCCCAGCCCGCCCAGGGTCCGGATGCCGTCGGCGAAGCGCACGGCCTCGCGGACGTGCCGGACCCAGTAGTCCGCCGTGTAGGCGTCGATGAGCTCACCGGTGAGGTTCGAGACGACCGGGATCCGGGGCGTCTCGAAGCGCAGACCGCCGACGACGCGGGCGAAGTCCTCCAGCACGGGGTCCATCAGCGGCGAGTGGAACGCGTGGCTCACGGTGAGCCGGGAGGTCTTGCGGCCCTGTCGGGCGAAGACGTCCGCGACGGCCGCTACGGCGTCCTCGGCTCCGGAGACCACGACGGACCGCGGGCCGTTGACCGCCGCGATGCCGGCGTCGTCGGTGAGGTGTGGCAGCACCTCGTCCTCGGTGGCCTGGACGGCGATCATCGCCCCACCGGCGGGCAGGGCCTGCATCAGTGCGGCACGAGCCGTCACGAGTGCGGCCGCGTCCTCCAGCGACAGGGCCCCGGCCATGTGCGCGGCCGCGATCTCGCCCACGGAGTGCCCGGCCAGGTAGTCCGGCCGCACACCCCACGACTCCAGCAGCCGGTGGACGGCGACCTCGTGCGCGAACAGCGCGGGCTGGGTGAAGGCGGTGCGGTTCAGCTCCTCGCCGTCCTCGTGACCGTTCTCACCGAAGGCCACGTCCCGAAGCGGCCGGGCGAGGTGCCGGGCGAGGTGGGCGCACACCTCGTCGTACGCCTCCGCGAAGACCGGGAACGCCTCGTACAGTTCCCGCCCCATGCCGATGCGCTGCGAGCCCTGCCCGGAGAACAGGAACCCGACCTGGCCGGCGTCGGCGCGGCCGAGGACGACGCCGGGAGCGGTCGTCCCGGAGGCGAGGGCCCGCAGGCCCTCGGCGATCCGGCCGCGGTCGGCACCGACCACGGCGGCGCGGTGCTCCAGGGCGGCGCGGGTGGTGGCCTGCGAGAAGCCGACGTCGGTGACGGACGGTTCGGTGTCGTCGGCGGTGAGGGACAGCAGGCGCTCGGCCTGGGCGCGCAGCGCGGCCTCGGACGTGCCGGACAGCACCCACGGCACGGTCGCCGAGGCGACCTCGACCGGTGCGACGGCGGCCCGTTCGGCCGGCGGGGCCTGTTCGATGACCGTGTGGGCGTTGGTGCCGCTGACGCCGAAGGACGACACGGCGGCCCGGCGCGGGCGGTCCGTCTCCGGCCAGTCGACGGCCTCGGTCAGCAGCCGCACCGCGCCCGCCGACCAGTCCACGTGCGGCGTCGGCTCATCGGCGTGCAGGGTCCGCGGCAGGACCCCGTGGCGCATCGCCATCACCATCTTGATCACACCGGCGACGCCGGACGCCGCCTGGGCGTGTCCGATGTTGGACTTCAGCGAGCCCAGCCACAGCGGCCGGTACTCCGGCCGCTGCTGACCGTACGTGGCGATCAGTGCCTGGGCCTCGATCGGGTCGCCCAGAGCGGTGCCCGTGCCGTGGGCCTCCACCGCGTCGACATCGGCGGCGGTGAGCCCGGCGGAGGCCAGGGCCTGCCGGATGACCCGCTGCTGTGCGGGGCCGTTCGGCGCGGTCAGGCCGTTGGACGCGCCGTCCTGGTTGACCGCGCTGCCCCGTACGACCGCGAGGACCTCGTGGCCGTTGCGCACGGCGTCGCTGAGGCGCTCCACGAGCACGACGCCCACGCCCTCCGCCCAGCCGGTGCCGTCCGCGCCGGCGCCGAACGCCTTGCAGCGGCCGTCGGCGGACAACCCGCGCTGCCGGCTGAACTCCACGAACGCGGCCGGTACGGCCATGACGTTCACACCGCCCGCGACGGCCATCGTGCTCTCGCCGCTGCGCAGCGACTGGATGGCCAGGTGCAGGGCGACCAGCGACGACGAGCACGCCGTGTCGACGGTGACGGCGGGGCCCTCCAGGCCGAACGAGTAGGCCACGCGCCCGGAGACGACGCTCGCGGCGCTGCCGGTGAGCAGGTGGCCCTCGACGCCCTCGGGGACCTGCGGGAGGCCTGCGCCGTAGCCCTGGTAGGACATGCCGACGAACACGCCCGTGCGGCTGCCCTTGAGGGAGGCCGGGTCGATGCCGGCCCGCTCGAACACCTCCCACGAGGCCTCCAGCAGCAGGCGCTGCTGGGGGTCCATCGCCAGCGCCTCGCGCGGCGAGATCCCGAACAGGGCGGCGTCGAAGTCGCCCGCGTCGTAGAGGAAGCCGCCGTCGCGCGCGTACGTCTTGCCCGGGGTGCCCGGGTCGGGGTCGTAGAGGTCCTCGACGTCCCAGCCGCGGTCCTCGGGGAAGCCGGCGATCGCGTCGCCGCCGGACGTCACGAGCTGCCACAGGTCCTCGGGCGAGCCGACGCCGCCGGGGAGGCGGCAGCTCATGGCCACGATGGCGATGGGCTCGTCGCCGGCGGCGGCCGTGTGCTGCTCCTGCCGCGCGGCGGCCTGCGAACCGAGCAGTTCGGCGCGCAGGAACCGGGCCAGGGCCGTGGCGTTCGGGTAGTCGAAGACCAGCGTGGTGGGCAGCTTCAGGCCGGTGTCGGCCGTGAGCCTGTTGCGCAGTTCGACGGCGGTGAGCGAGTCGAAGCCGAGGTCGTTGAACGCCCGGCCGGGCTCCACCGCCGCGGCGCCGTCGTGGCCGAGCACCGCGGCGGCGTGCGTGCGGACGAGGTCCACCAGCGTGCGGTCCTGCTCGCCCGCCGGCAGCCCGGTCAGCTTCGCGGCGAGCGCGTTGCCGGCTTCGGCGCCGCCGGAGGCCGGGGCCTCCAGGGCGCGGCGCGCCTCGGGCACGTCGGAGAGCAGGGCGCTGGGGCGGCTGACGGTGAACGGGCCGATGAACCGCTCCCAGTCGAAGTCCGCGACGGTGAGGGCGGTCTCACCGTCGGCCAGCGCCTGCTGGAGCGCGGAGACCGCGAGAGCGGGCCGCATCGGCGGCAGGCCACGGCGGCGCAGCATCTCCTCTCCGTCGCCGACGCCGGCCATGCCGCCCTCGGCCCAGCCGCCCCAGGAGACGGCGAGCGCGGTGCGCCCGCGGGCCCGCCGGTACTCGGCGAGGGCGTCCAGGTAGGCGTTGGCCGCCGCGTAGGCACCTTGGCTCGCGCCGCCCCAGATGCCGGCGCCCGAGGAGAACATGACGAACGCGTCGAGCTCCTGACCGGCCAGCAGTTCGTCCAGGTGCGTGGCACCCGCGGCCTTGGCCGCCACCGTGCCGGCGAACCCGGCCGGGTCGGAGTCCTCGATCATGACGTGGTCGCCGACGCCCGCGGCGTGGACGACGGCGTTGACGGGGTGTTCGGCCAGCAGGGCCCGCAGGGCGTCCCGGTCGGCCGCGTCACAGGCCACGACGGTCGCGGCAGCGCCGAGCCCTTCCAGCTCCGCGACGAGCTCCGCGGCACCGGGCGCCGCGGGGCCGCGGCGGCTGGTGAGCACCAGGTGCTCCGCACCCGCGCCGGCGAGCCAGCGGGCGACGTGCCCGCCCAGCGCACCCGTACCACCGGTGATCAGCACCGTGCCGCGCGGCGACCACCCCTGGGCGGGGCCGGTGGCGCGGGCGGCGCGGACGAGCCGGCGCCCGAAGACGCCCGAGGCGCGGACCGCCACCTGGTCCTCGGCCGTCTGGGCGAGGACGGCGGCCACCCGGGCCGCGGTCCGGGCGTCCAGCAGATCAGGGAGGTCGAGCAGTCCGCCCCAGCGCTGCGGATACTCCAGCGCCGCCGCCCGGCCGAAGCCCCACACCTGCGCCTGCAGCGGGCGGTCCACGCGGTCGGAGCGGCCGGTGGCCACCGCGCCGCGCGTGGCGCACCACAGCGGCGCGTCGACACCCGCGTCGCCGAGCGCCTGCACCAGGCAGAGGGTCGCGGCGAGGCCGTGCGACAGGCCGGGGTGGCCGACCGAGACACTTTCGTCCTCGGCGAGCAGGGACAGCACGCCGGTCACCGGGCCGACGCCGGCCAGCTCGCGAGCCAGTGTCCCGCGGTCGGTGCCGGGCCCTGCGACGAGCGTCACCGGTTCCAGACCGCGCCCGCCGAGCGCGGTGCGGACCGAGGTGGTCCACTCGCTCTCCCCGGCCACGACGAGCAGCCAGGTCCCGGACGCGCCGGGCTGCGGGAGCGCGCCGAGCGGCTTCCACGTGACGCGGTAGCGCCAGCCGTCGACCACGGACTGCTCGCGGCGCTGACGGCGCCACGCGGACAGCCGGGGCAGGAGCGCGCTCAGCGAGGCGTCCGTGCCGACGCCCAGGGTCGCGGCGAGGGACTCCGCGTCCTCGCGCTCGACGCTGTCCCAGAAGCCGGAGTCCGCCGCGTCGGCCGGGGTGCCGGCGGTGGCCGGGTCCTCGTCACCTACCAGCCAGAAGCGCTCGCGCTGGAAGGCGTAGGTGGGCAGGGTGACGCGGTGAGCGCCGGGGAAGAGCGCCTGCCAGTCCGGGGAGACGCCGTGCACGTGCAGTTCGGCGAGCGCGGTGAGGAGGGCCTGCTGCTCGGGGCGGTCGGCTCGGAGTACCGGGACGGTGACGATGTCGTCCGCGCAGGCCTGCGCCAGGGCGCTGAGGACACCGCCGGGACCGATCTCCACGAACGAGGTCACGCCCAGGTCGCCGAGGGTCCCGATGCCGTCGGCGAAGCGAACCGCTTCGCGCACGTGCCGGACCCAGTACTCGGGCGTGTACGGCTCGGCCAGGCGGCCGGTCAGGTTCGAAACGACGGGAATCCGCGGCTCGTTGAAGACCAGACCACTGACGACCCCGGCGAACTCCTCCAGCATCGGATCCATCAACGGCGAATGGAACGCGTGACTGACCCTCAGCCGGGACGCCTTACGACCCTGCTCCCGGAAGACCTCACCGATGGCGACGACCACGTCCTCCGCACCGGAGACCACGACCGACTGGGGGCCGTTGACCGCCGCGATACCGACGCCCTCGGTGAGATGCGGCAGCACCTCGTCCTCGGTCGCCTGGACCGCCACCATCGCGCCGCCCGCGGGCAACGCCTGCATCAGCGCGGCACGCGCCGACACCAGCTTCGCCGCATCATCCAGTGACAACACACCCGCCACGTGCGCGGCAGCGATCTCACCCACCGAGTGACCGGCCACATAGTCCGGCCGCACGCCCCAGGATTCGAGGAGGCGGAACAGCGCCACCTCGACCGCGAAGAGCGCGGGCTGGGTGCAACCGGTCTGGTTCAAGTCCTCCGAGTCGACATCGACGGGCGCCTCCAGGCGCGCACACACCTCGTCGTACGCATCGGCGAAGGCGGGGAACGCCTCGTACAACTCACGCCCCATACCGATCCGCTGCGAACCCTGACCCGAGAACAGGAAGCCGACCTTGCCCTCGGAGCGGGCACGTCCCAGCGTCACGTTCGCCGCCGGTTCGCCGGCGGCGAGGGCGGTGAGGGCTTGCCGGAGCTGGTCCGGGCCCTGGGCCAGGAGCACCGCGCGGTCCTCGAACGTCTCGCGGGAGGCCAGGGAGAGGCCGACGTCGGAAGCAGTCCAGCCGTCGTTCGCGTCGAGGTGGCCGGCCAGCCGGGCCGCCTGTGCGCGCAGCGCCGGCTCGCCCCTGCCCGACAGCACCCACGGCACGAGCGCGCCGGAGTCGGGTGTGGAGGGCGGCTCCGGCGTGGCAGGGGCCTGCTCGATGATGGTGTGGGCGTTGGTGCCGCTGACCCCGAAGGACGAGACCGCGGCGCGGCGTGGGCGGTCCGACTCGGGCCATGCGACGGCCTCGGTCAGGAGCCGGACCTCACCGGCCGACCAGTCCACGTGCGGCGTCGGCTCACCCGCGTGCAGGGTCCGCGGCAGGATCCCGTGGCGCATCGCCATGACCATCTTGATCACACCGGCGACGCCTGCCGCGGCCTGGGTGTGGCCGATGTTGGACTTCAGCGAGCCCAGCCACAGCGGCCGGTCCTCCGGCCGCTCCTGCCCGTACGTGGCGATCAGTGCCTGCGCCTCGATCGGGTCGCCCAGCGTCGTACCCGTGCCGTGCGCCTCTACGGCGTCCACGTCGCCCGGGGCGAGCCCGGCCGAGGCCAGCGCCTGGCGGATCACCCGCTGCTGTGCGGGGCCGTTCGGCGCGGTCAGGCCGTTGGACGCGCCGTCCTGGTTGACCGCGCTGCCCCGCACCACGGCCAGGACCTCGTGGCCGTTGCGCACGGCGTCGGACAGCCGCTCCACGAGCACGACGCCCACGCCCTCCGCCCAGCCGGTGCCGTCCGCGTCCGCGCCGAACGCCCTGCAGCGGCCGTCGGGCGACAGGCCGCGCTGGCGGCTGAACTCCACGAAGACGTTCGGGCTGGCCATGACGGTGACGCCGCCGGCCAGGGCCATCGTGCACTCGCCGCTCCGCAGCGACTGCATGGCCAGGTGCAGGGCGACCAGGGACGACGAGCAGGCCGTGTCGATCGTGACGGCGGGACCTTCGAGGCCGAAGGTGTAGGCCACCCGGCCGGAGACGACACTGGACGCTCCGCCGACGAGCCGGTGCCCTTCGACGCCTTCCGGCGTGCGACGCACATCGGCTCCGTAGCCCTGGTAGGCCATGCCGACGAACACGCCGGTCCGGCTGCCGCGCAGCTGCGCGGGGGCGATCCCGGCCCGCTCGAAGGCCTCCCACGAGGTCTCCAGCAGGAGGCGCTGCTGCGGGTCCATCGCCAGGGCCTCGCGCGGCGAGATCCCGAAGAAGCCGGCGTCGAAGTCGGTGGCACCGTGGAGGAATCCGCCGTCGCGGGCGTACGTCGTGCCGGGTCGGTCGGGGTCGGGGTCGTACAGGGCCCCGACGTCCCAGCCGCGGTTCGACGGGAACTCGGAGATGGCGTCGCCGCCGGACGTCACCAGGTCCCAGAGGGCCTCGGGCGAGTCGACGCCGCCGGGCAGGTGGCAGCTCATCGCCACGATGGCGATGGGCTCGTCGTCGACGGCGGCCGCGTGCTGCTCCTGCGGCGCGGCGGTCAGCGATCCGAACAGTTCGCCCTGCACGAAGCGGGCGAGCGCCGTGGCGTTCGGGTAGTCGAAGACCAGCGTGGGCGGCAGCGCGAGGCCGGTCGCCGAGTTGACCTTGTTGCGCAGTTCGACGGCGGTCAGGGAGTCGAAGCCGAGGTCCTTGAAAGCCCGGTCGGGCTCGACCTCCGCCGCCGAGGAGTGGCCCAGGACGGCCGCGACGTGCGCGCGGACCAGGTCGATCAGGGTCTGCGTGCGCTCGGCCTGGGGCAGTCCGGCGAGCCGGGCCGCCAGGGGCGCGGCGCCGGTGGCGGCGTCGGCCGGTGCGCCGGTGCCGGCGCCGAGCACCTCGGGCAGCTCGGACAGCAGGGCGCTCGGGCGGCCCAGGGTGAAGGGTCCGATGAACCGTTCCCAGTCGATGTCGGCCACGACGACCGCGGTGTCGTCGCAGTCCAGGGCGCGCTGGACCGCGGTCACGGCGAGTGCGGCGGGCAGGGTGACGACGCCGCGGCGGCGCAGGTGCTCCTCGTCGGCGTCGGTGACCATACCGCCGTCGGCCCAGGGGCCCCAGGCGATCGCGGTGGCGGTCAGGCCCCGGGCCCTCCGCCCGGCGGCGAGCCCGTCGAGAAAGGCGTTGCCGGCCGCGTAGGCGGTCTGCAGTCCGCTGCCCCACACCCCGGCGATCGAGGAGAAGAGGACGAAGGCGTCCAGCTCGCGGTCGCCGAGCAGTTCGTCCAGATGCGCGGCTCCGCGGGTCTTCGCCGCCACCGTGCGGGCGAAGTCCGTCGGCGTCAACTCGTCGAAGGGCGCGAACTGTTCCACGCCCGCGGCGTGGAAGACGGAGGTGAAGGTGTGCTCGGCGAGCAGCGCCGCCACCGCGTCGCGGTCGGCGACGTCGCACACGGCGAGGGTGACGTGCGCTCCCAGCTCCTCCAGTTCGGCCTTGAGCGCGGTCGCGCCGGGCGCGTCGGCACCGCGTCGGCCGGCGAGCACCAGGTGTTCGGCACCGGCGCCGGCGAGCCAGCGGGCGACGTGCCCGCCCAGCGCACCCGTACCACCGGTGATCAGCACCGTGCCGCGCGGCGACCACGGCCGGCCGGCACCGCTTCGGGTGTGGGCGAGCCGGGCGGTGAACACGCCGGAGGCGCGGACGGCGACCTGGTCCTCGGCCATGTCGGTGCTCTGGCACAGGACGGCGGCGATACGGCCGGCGGCGCGGTCGTCGACGGCCGTGGGCAGGTCGATCAGGCCGCCCCAGCGCCTGGGATGCTCCAGGGCCAGGGCGCGGCCGAGGCCCCACACCTGGTTCTGCACCGCGCTGAGCGGTGCGTCGTCGGCGCGGCCGGTGGCGGCCGCGCCACGGGTGGCGCACCACAGCGGCGCGTCGACGCCCGCGTCGCCCAGTGCCTGGGCCAGGGCCACGGTCTGGGCGAGGCCCTGGGAGAGCGCGGGGTGCCCGGGCGAGGCGGTCTCGTCGGTCGCGAGCAGGGACAGGACGCCGTCGGGCGATCCGGCTTCGGCCGCGGCCCGGGTCAGCTCGCCGGCCAGGGACGCGCGGTCGGCGTCGGCGCCGACCGTCAGCGGGATCAGGTGCGCGCCGCGTCCGGCGAGGGCCGCGCGGACCGTCGCGGCCCACTCGTCGCCCTCGGGCGCGGCGAACAGCCAGGTGCTGCCGGAGAGCTCGCCGGCGGACACACCGTTCAGCGGCTGCCAGGCCAGCTGGTAGCGCCAGCCGTCCACGACGGACTGCTCGCGCCGCCGACGCCGCCAGGCGGACAACTTCGGTACCACGACGGCCAGTTCGTCGGGGCTCAGCTCCAGCGTGGCGGCGAGGGACTCGGCGTCCTCGCGCTCCACGCTGGCCCAGAAGTCGGCGTCGGCCGCGTCCACGGCGGCCGTCTCGGCCTCGGGGGCCTCCAGCCAGTAGCGCTGCTGCTGGAAGGCGTAGGTGGGCAGGTCGACTCGGCGGGCGCCGGGGAAGAGGGCCTGCCAGTCCGGGGAGACGCCGTGCACGTGCAGTTCGGCGAGCGCGGTGACGACGGCCTGCGGTTCCGGGCGGTCGGCCCGGAGTACGGGGATGGTGCCGATGTCGTCCACACAGCCCTGCGCCATGCCGCTGAGGACACCGCCGGGACCGATCTCCACGAACGAGGTCACCCCCAGCTCGTGCAGGGTCCGCACGCCGTCGGCGAAACGGACCGCCTCACGGACATGCCGCACCCAGTACTCGGGTGTGTACGACTCGACCAGGCGGCCGGTGAGGTTGGAGACCACCGGGATCCGCGGCTCGTTGAAGACCAGACCGCTGACGACCTCGGCGAACTCCTCCAGCATCGGGTCCATCAACGGCGAATGGAACGCGTGACTGACCTTCAGACGGGACGTCTTACGACCCTGACCGGCGAAGACATCGGCAATCGCCGTGACCGCGTCTTCGGCGCCGGAGACGACAACGGACCGCGGGCCGTTGATCGCCGCGATGCCGACGCCGTCGCCCAGGTGCGGCAAGATCTCGTCCTCGGTGGCCTGGACCGCCACCATCGCCCCGCCGGCGGGCAGCGCCTGCATCAGCGCGGCACGCGCCGACACCAGCTTCGCCGCGTCCTCGAGGGACAGCACACCCGCCACATGAGCAGCCGCGATCT
Source organism: Streptomyces sp. NPDC037288 (assembly GCF_055603265.1). Lineage (NCBI taxonomy): Bacteria > Bacillati > Actinomycetota > Actinomycetes > Kitasatosporales > Streptomycetaceae > Streptomyces > Streptomyces sp. NPDC037288. The sequence goes on along the minus strand of NZ_JBVJVY010000016.1, from coordinate 26,205 downwards.
CGCCGACCGAGTGACCGGCCACATAGTCCGGCCGCACCCCCCAGGACTCCAGCAACCGGAACAACGCCACCTCGACGGCGAACAACGCCGGCTGGGTGCAACCCGTCTGGTTGAGCCGCTCCGAGTCGACATCGACCGGCGCGTCCAAAAGCGCACACACCTCGTCGTACGCCGCCGCGAACACCGGGAAGACGTCGTAGAGTTCGCGCCCCATCCCCAGCCGCTGCGACCCCTGGCCGGAGAACAGGAACCCGGTCCTGTCGCCGAGGCGGGCCGCGTTCTGGACGACGGCCGCTGACGGGGTGCCGGACGCCAGGGCCCGTACGCCTTCGGTGAGTTCCTCCAGGTTCTCGCCGACGACGGCCGCCCGGCGGTCCCAGGCGGTGCGCGTCGTGGCGAGGGAGAAGCCGATGTCGGCCGACGAGCGGCCGGGGCCGCTCCCGTCGCTCCGGGCGTCCTCCAGGAAGGAGAGCAGGCGTTCCGCCTGGGCGCGCAGCGCCGCGTCGCTCTTCGCCGAGAGCACCCACGGGACCGGTCCCTGGGCGGCCGTCCCGGGGGCGGGCTCCTCGTCGAGGGCCGGGGCCTGTTCGATGATCGTGTGCGCGTTCGTGCCGCTGACGCCGAAGGACGAGACGGCGGCGCGGCGGGGGTGGTCCGACTCGGGCCACTGGACCGCCTCGGTCAGCAGCCTGACGCCGCCCGCCGACCAGTCGACCTGCGGGGTCGGCTCGTCCACGTGCAGTGTCTGCGGCAGGACGCCGTTGCGGATGGCCATCACCATCTTGATCACACCGGCGACGCCGGAAGCCGCCTGCGTGTGACCGATGTTGGACTTGATGGATCCCAGCCACAGCGGCCGGTCCCCCGAGTGTTCCTGGCCGTACGTGGCGAGGAGCGCCTCCGCCTCGATCGGGTCGCCGAGGGTGGTGGCCGTGCCGTGCGCCTCGACCGCGTCGATCTGGGAGGCGGTCAGGCGCGCGTTCTCCAGCGCCTGCCGGATCACGCGCTCCTGCGACGGGCCGTTCGGGGCCGTGAGGCCGTTGGAGGCGCCGTCCTGGTTGACGGCGCTGCCGCGGATGACGGCGAGCACATGGTGGCCGAGGCGGCGGGCGTCGGACAGTCTCTCCAGCAGGAGCACGCCGACGCCTTCGGACATGCCCGTGCCGTCGGCGGTCGAGGAGAACGCGCGGCAGCGGCCGTCGGGCGACAGGCCGCGCTGCGCGCTGAACGCGAGGAAGGTGTGCGGCGTGGCCATCACGGTCACGCCGCCGGCCAGAGCGAGCGAGCACTCGCCGCGGCGCAGCGCCTGGGCGGCCAGGTGGAGCGCCACCAGCGAGGACGAGCAGGCCGTGTCGACGGTGACCGCAGGGCCTTCGAGGCCGAGGGCGTAGGAGATGCGGCCGGAGACCACGGCGGCGGTGTTCGCGGTGACGAGGTGGGCCTCGACGTCGCTGTCGCCCTGCCGCTGGAGGTAGGCGTGGTCCTGGCCGTTGGTGCCGACGAACACGCCGGCCCGGGTGCCGCGTGCGGTGGCGGGGTCGATGCCCGCGCGTTCGAAGGCCTCCCAGGAGGTCTGCAGGAGCAGCCGCTGCTGCGGGTCCATGACCAGGGCCTCGCGGGGGGAGATCCCGAAGAACGCGGGGTCGAACTCGCCGGCGTCGTGGAGGAAGCCGCCCTCGCGCACGTATGTGTGGCCCGTCCGCCCGGGCTCGGGGTCGTACAGCGTGTCCACGTCCCAGCCGCGGTCGGCGGGGAACTCGGACACGCCGTCGCCGCCCGAGGAGACCAGCCGCCACAGGTCTTCGGGCGAGGCAACGCCGCCCGGGTAGCGGCAGGCCATCCCGACGATGGCGATGGGCTCGGTGTCCTTCGCCTCCAGCTCACCCAGCTGCCTGCGGGTCTGGCGCAGGTCCACCATCACGCGCTTGAGGTAGTCCCTGAGCTTGTCGTCGTTCGACATGTTTTACGTCCTCGGTAGCAGTGCGTGAGAAGAGTCAGCGAGACCCGAGCTCTTGGTCGATGAGGTCGAACATCTCGTCGTCGGTGGCGCCGTCGATCCGGTCGAGGTCGAAGTCGCGGTCGGTGCCGGGGCCGGCGTCGGTGGCGTTCGCCGGGGCGTCCTGATGGGTGTCGGTCCACTTCCAGAGCAGCGCCTTGAGCCGGGCGGTGACCTTGTCCCGCAACGCGTCCTGCGGGGCGAGCGCGGCGAGTTGCGCTTCCAGCCGGTCGAGTTCGTCGAGCACGGGCGGGGCCTCGGCGGCGAGGTCGAGGACCAGGTCCTTGTGCAGGAGCCGGGCGATCGCGACGGGGTTGGGATGGTCGAAGACGAGGGTGGGCTTGAGCCGGAGCCCGGTCGCGGCCCTGAGCCGGTTGCGGAGTTCCACGGCGGTCAGGGAGTCGAAGCCGATGTCCCGGAAGGCCGTGGTGGGCTCGATGCGGGCGGCGGTGGCGTGGCCGAGGGCGGCGGCAGCCTGGTTGCGCACCAGGTCCAGCAGGGCCTTCTCCTGGTCGGCCTCCGGCATCCCGGCGAGGCGGCGGGCCAGGGCGGGGGGCGCCGCGGCCGTGGCCTCGCCGGCCGCGGGGCCGGCGCTGCCCACGAGGTCGCGGAAGACGGCGGGCAGCATGCCTGCGCGGGCCATGGCGCGCAGTCCTGGAACGTCCAGCCGGACCGGCACGATCCCCGGCCGGTCCACGGTGAGGGCGGCGTCGAACAGGGCCAGCCCCTCCGCCGGGGTGAACGGCACGACTCCGGCCCGCCCCATCCGGCTCCGGTCGGCGTCGGTGATCCGGTCGCCCATCCCGCCGTTGTCCGTCCACAGGCCCCACGCCAGCGAGGTGCCGGGCAGGCCCGCGGCCCGGCGCTGCCGCGCCAGCCCGTCCAGGAAGGCGTTCGCAGCGGCGTAGCTCGCCGCGCCGGCGCTGCCCAGGACTCCGGCCAGGGAGGAGAAGAGCACGAACGCCGAGAGGTCCAAGTCCCGGGTCAGCTCGTGCAGGTGCAGCGCCCCGTCGGCCTTCGGCCGCAGGACGGTGTCCAGGCGCTCCGGGGTCAGGGCGGTGACCACGCCGTCGTCCAGGGCCGCCGCCGCGTGCACCACGGCCACGAGCGGGTGTTCGGCCGGGACCGAGGCCAGCAGTTCCGCCAGGGCGTCCCGGTCCGCGATGTCACAGGCGGCCACGTCGACGTGCGCGCCCAGCTCGGAGAGGGCGGCGACGAGTTCGCCGACGCCTTCGGCCGCGGGGCCGCGGCGACTGGCCAGCAGCAGCCTGCGTGCGCCGCGTTCGGCGACGAGGTGCCGCGCGAGCGACCGTCCGAGGCCACCGGTCGCGCCGGTGAGCAGCACGGTCCCCTCCGGGGCCCACGCGTGATGGGTGGGCTCCTCGGGCTGGGTGATCCGGGCGAGGCGCGGCACATACAGCTTGCCGTCGCGCACCGCGGCCTGCGGCTCGTCCAGAGCGGCGAGCGCAGCGGCGAGCGCCGGGGCGATGCCGCCGTTCGTGACCGAGTCGTCCGCGTCGACGAGCAGAAGCCGGTCCGGGTGCTCGGTCTGGGCCGACTTCACCAGACCGGAGACCGCGGCATGCGCGAGGTCCACGGCCGCGCCGTCCAGCGATGCGGCTCCGCGCGTCATCACCACGAGCCGCGTGTCGGAGAACCGCTCGTCGGTGACCCACTCCTGGACGGCCGACAGCACACCGGCCAGCAGTGCGCGCGTCGCCGCGGCGGCATCGCCCTGGCTCGGGGCGCAGGGCAGGAGGACGTGGGCAGGGGTGGCCGCACCGTCGTCGACTGCCCTGCGGAGCGCGTCGATGTCGGCATGGGAACCCTCGTTGCCGAGGACCGCCCACTCGGCTTCGGGGGCGGGAGCGGAAGCCGCGGTGTGTTCGACCCAGTCGACGTCGAACATCCAGTCCTGGCGCGCCATGTGCGAGGCCAGCACCTGCTGCGGGGACATCGTCCGCGTCCGGACGGACGCGACCGAGGCGACGGGAGAGCCGTCGGTATCGGACAGTTCGATCGCCACCGCGTCGTCGCCGGCGGGCCGGATGCGTATGCGTACGGCCGCGGACCCCGGAGTGTGCACGGACACGCCGCTCCAGGCACAGGGCATGAGCACCTCGCCGGGGTCTGTGGCGCGGACCGACGCCGGCATGCCGAGGGCAGTGTCCAGCAGGACGGGGTGCAGGGCGTAGCGGTCCGCCCGGTTCCGCTCCGTGACAGGCAGTGCGGCCTCGGCGTACAGCTCTTCCCCGGCGCGCCAGGCGGCGCGCAGGCCCGGACGGTCCTCGACGTCCACGGGTTCGGCACCCGTCGGCGGCCAGATCATCATGTCGAACTCCGGCGCCGGAGCGTTCCGGGTGAGCTCTCCGGTGGCGTGACACACCCACGGCTCGCGGGCGCCGCCTGCGGCGGGCCGGCTGAAGACGCGCACCCGGCGCCGGTCGGGGTCGTCGCCCGCACCGACCTGCACCTGGATGCGGACGGCGCCCTGTTCGACCAGAAGCAGCGGGGCGTCCACGTCCAGCTGTTCCAGGTGCGGGAACCCGGCCTGCCGTCCCGCGGACAGGGCGAGTTCCACGAACGCGGCGACCGGGAGCACCGGCACGCCGCCGACCGTGTGTTCCGCGGTCCACGGCAGGTCGGCCGGGGACAGCCGGCCGGTGAACAGCGCGTCCTGCGCCCCGGCGGTCTCCACCACCGCGCCGAGCAGGGCGTGGCCGAAGGAGTCCAGGCCCGCCGAGGAGACGTCGAGCGCGGCCGTGCCTTCGAGCCAGTAGCGTTCGCGCTGGAAGGCGTACGTGGGCAGGTCGACACGCTGGGCGCCCGGGAACAGCACCTGCCAGTCCGGGGAGACACCGTGCGCGTGCAACTGCCCGACGGCGAGAGTGAGCGCCTGGGGTTCGGGGCGTTCGGTGCGCAGAGCGGGCACGGTGACGATGTCCGCGTCGTCGATGCAGCCCTGGGCGAGGGCGCTCAGCACGCCGCCGGGGCCGATCTCCACGAACGTGGTCACGCCCAGCTCGTGCAGGGTCCGCACGCCGTCGGCGAAACGGACCGCCTCACGGACGTGCCGGACCCAGTACTCGGGCGTGTACGGCTCGGCCAGGCGGCCGGTGAGGTTCGAAACGACGGGAATCCGCGGCTCGTTGAAGACCAGCCCGCGGACGACCTCGGCGAACTCCTCCAGCATCGGTTCCATCAACGGCGAGTGGAACGCGTGGCTGACCTTCAACCGGGAGGTTTTGCGGCCCTGTTGAGCGAAGACTCCGGCGATCTCCAACACGGCATCCTCGGCGCCGGAAACCACAACCGACTCAGGGCCGTTGATCGCCGCGATACCGACGCCCTCGGTGAGGTACGGCAGCACCTCGTCCTCGGTCGCCTGGACCGCCACCATCGCCCCGCCCGCGGGCAACGCCTGCATCAACGCGGCACGCGCCGACACCAGCTTCGCCGCATCCTCCAGCGACAACACACCCGCCACATGAGCAGCAGCGATCTCACCGACCGAGTGACCGGCCACACAGTCCGGCCGCACACCCCACGACTCCAGCAACCGGAACAACGCCACCTCGACGGCGAACAACGCCGGCTGCGTCGAACCCGTCTGATGAAGCGATTCCGCATCGACGTCGACCGGGACGTCCAAAAGCGCACACACCTCGTCGTACGCCGCCGCGAACACCGGGAAGGCGTCGTAGAGTTCGCGCCCCATCCCCAGCCGCTGCGACCCCTGACCCGAGAACAGGAACCCGACCCTGCCCCGGTCGGCCGTGGCGCGCCCCGTCACGACCTGCGCCGCGGGCTCGCCCGCTGCGAGCGCGGTCAGGCCCGCGCGCAGCTCTTCTGAGTCGGCGCCGACGACCGCCGCCCGGTGCTCCAGCGCCGAACGGGTGGCCGCCAGCGAGAACCCCACGTCGGCCGGTGACACGGCCGCGAGGTCCGCGGACGACAGCAGTCGTTGTGCCTGTTCTCGCAGCGCTTCCCCGGTCTTCGCGGAGAGCACCCACGGCACCACCGTGGTCCGGGCCCACAACAGTTCCCCGGCGGGGCCCTCGCCTTCCGTCGTGTCGTCGTCCGGGTCCACCGCCTCCGGTTCGGGCGCCTCCTCGAGGATGACGTGCGCGTTGGTGCCGCTGATCCCGAACGACGAGATCCCGGCCCGGCGAGGGTGGTCCGTCTCCGGCCAGGCGATCGCCTCGGTCAGCAGCTCGACCGAGCCGGCCGACCAGTCGACCTGCGGGGTCGGCCGGTCCACGTGAAGCGTCTTCGGCAGCACCCCGTGCCGCATCGCCAGCACCATCTTCATCACCCCGGCGACGCCCGCCGCGGCCTGCGTGTGGCCGAGGTTGGACTTCAGCGAGCCGAGCAGGAGCGGCCGTTCGCGCTCCTGTCCATAGGTCGCCAGCAGCGCCTGCGCCTCGATCGGGTCGCCGAGGTTGGTGCCCGTGCCGTGTGCTTCGACGGCGTCGACCTCCTCGGCGGAGAGCCGGGCGCCGGCCAGCGCTTCGAGGATGACGCGCTGCTGTGAGGGGCCGTTGGGCGCGGTCAGGCCGTTGGACGCGCCGTCCTGGTTGACGGCGCTGCTGCGGACGACCGCGAGCACCTTGTGGCCGAGCCGGCGGGCGTCCCGCAGCCGCTCCACGAGCAGCAGGCCGGCGCCCTCGGACCAGGACGCGCCGTCCGCCGCCGCCGCGAAGGACTTGCAGCGGCCGTCGGGGGCGAGTCCGCGCTGGCGGCTGAACTCGACGAAGGCGCTCGGGCCCGCCATGACCGTCACGCCGCCGGCGAGCGCCATGGAGCACTCGCCGCCCCGCAGTGCCTGCACGGCGAGGTGCAGGGCGACGAGCGAGGACGAGCAGGCGGTGTCGACGGTGACCGCGGGGCCCTCGAAGCCGAAGGTGTAGGCGATGCGCCCGGAGGCGACGCTGCCGGAGTTGCCGGTGCTCATCAGCCCCTCGACGCCTTCGGGGAGGACGCCGGGTGTGAAGCCGTAGTCGTGGTACATCAGGCCGGCGAAGACGCCGGTGCGGCTGCCCTTGAGGGTGGCGGGGTCGATGCCCGCATGTTCGAAGGCCTCCCAGGCGGTCTCCAGCAGCAGCCGCTGCTGCGGGTCCATGGCCAGCGCCTCGCGCGGCGAGATCCCGAAGAAGTCCGCGTCGAAGTCCGTCGCGTCGCGGAGGAAGCCGCCCTGCCGGGTGTAGACCTTGCCGGGCCGCTCGGGGTCGGGGTCGTAGAGCGCGTCGACGTCCCAGCCGCGGTCCTCGGGGAACTGCGAGATGGCGTCGGTGCCCTCGGCCAGCAGCCGCCACAGCTCCTCGGGGGATCCGACGCCGCCGGGGAACCGGCAGCTCATGCCCACGATGGCGATCGGCTCCTGGTCGCGGGCCTCCAGCTCGCGTACGCGCCGCCGGGCCTGGCGCAGGTCGGTGGTGGCCCGCTTGAGGTACTCCCGGAGCTTGTCTTCGTTCATCATCGGTGTTGCCCGCCCCTTTTGGCCTGCGCAGTTCAGGAGATGCCGAGTTCGTCGTCGAGGAGCTCGTACAGCTCCTCGTCGCTCGCCGAGCTGAGGTCGTCTTCGTCCTCGGCTCCGCCGGCGCCTCCCGGATCGGCCGGCTCGTTCCCGTTCCACCGGGCGAGCAGCGCGTGGAGACGCATGTTGATCCTGGTTCGGGTGACGTTGTCGACGCCGTCCGCGCCGTCGAGGGCGGCGGCGAGGCGGTCGAGCTCGTCGAAGACCGGCGCCGACGGGGCCGTGCCACCGGGGAGGTCCTTCAGCACCCGCTGCGCGAGCACCGCGGGCGTCGGGTGGTCGAAGACCAGCGTCGCGGGCAGCCGCAGGCCGGTGGCCCTGTTCATCCGGTTGCGGAGCTCCACCGCGGTCAGCGAGTCGAAGCCCAGGTCGCCGAAGGCCTGGTCGGGCTGGACGGCCTTGGCCGAGCGGTGTCCGAGGACGGCGGCGACCTCGGACCGGACGAGGTCCAGCACGGCCTCTTCGCGCTCGGCCTCGGGCAGGCCCGCGATCCGCTGCACCAGCGGTACGGATGCGGCCCGGTCCGTACGCCGCGGCCGGCCGCCGACGAGCGCCCTGAGCAGCGGTGGCACCGGGGCGGTCGCGTTCCGCAGAGCGGCGAGGTCCAGCCGTGCCGCCACCACCAGGGGCTCCTGCAACGCGAGCGCGGCGTCGAGGAGTTCCAGGCCGTCGTCGTCGCTCAGGGGCAGCACGCCGCCGCGGGCGAGCCGGGTCCGGTCGGCGCCGCCGAGGTCCTCGGTCATGGTGCCGGCGCGCTGCCACAGGCCCCACGGCAGCGACACCGCGGGCAGGCCCTGGGCCCGGCGGCGCCCGGCGAAGGCGTCGAGGAAGGCGTTGGCAGCGGCGTAGTTGGCCTGGCCGGGGGTGCCGAGCGTACCCGCGAGCGAGGAGAAGACCACGAACGCCGACACGTCGCCCGCCAGCTCGTGCAGGTTCAGCACCGCGTCGGCCTTGGGGCGCAGCACCGTCTCCAGGCGCTCCGGTGTGAGCGAACCGATCACGCCGTCGTCGAGGACGCCGGCCGTGTGCACCACGGCCGTCACCGGCGTGCCGGCCAGTACCTCGGCGAGGGCGTCCCGGTCGGCCACGTCGCAGGCGGCCCAGAGGACTTCGGCACCCGCGGCGGTCAGTTCCGCCCCGAGCTCCGCCGCGCCCTCGGCGTCCGCGCCGCGCCGGCTCATCAGCAGCAGGCTGCGCACGCCGTGCTCGGTGACCAGGTGCCGGGCGACGAGCCCGCCCAGGGCGCCGGACGCGCCGGTCAGGAGCACCGTGCCGGTCCCGAAGTCCGGGGTGGCCCGCGGGGCGTCGGCGGCGGCCCTGGCGAGCCGGGGCAGCAGGAGCGCGTCGCCGCGCAGCGCGGCCTGCGGCTCCTCCGAGGCGACGAGCCGGGGGACGGCCGTCGCTGCGATCCGCTCCCAGTCGGCGTTCTCTTCGGTGTCGAGGAGGACGATGCGGTCCGGGTTCTCCGACTGTGCCGACCGGACCAGGCCCCACACGGCCGCCTGTACCGGGTCGCCCGCTGCCGGGTCGTCCCCGGCGGCGACCGCTCCCCGGGTCACCAGCACCAGGCGGGCGGCCCGGTCCTCGGCCAGCCACCACTGGACCAGCCGGAGCACTTCGGCGACGACGTCCCGGACCCGTTCGGCGTCGCTGCCCGACCCGGCCGGGCAGGGGACGACGACGGCGTGCGCGTCCGTCTGCGCCCCGGTGTCCGCCGCGGGGGCGGCGAGGAGGGCGGTGATGTCGTCGTAGGCGCGTACGGCCGGGGCGTTCGCGTCGGCCGGGGCGGCGAGCGGTACCCAGTCCACGGTGAACAGGGAGTCCCGGGAGCTCGTGCGCAGTTGCTCGGCCGACACCGGGCGCAGCGTCAGCGACTCCACCGACAGGACGGGACGGCCCGTGCCGTCGGCGGCCTCCAGCCGTACGGTGTCCCCGCCGGCCTGGGAGAGCCGTACCCGCAGGCCGGCTGCTCCGGTTCCGTGCAGCGTGACGCGGGACCACGCGAAGGGCAGCAGGGGCCCGTCGGCGGCCGGTACGAGGCCGCCCGCGCCCAGCGCGTGCAGCGCGGAGTCGAGCAGGGCCGGATGCACGCCGAACGTGTCCGCGTCGCCCTGCGCCTCGTCGGGGAGGGCGAGTTCGGCGTAGACCGCGTCGTGGCCGCGCCAGGCGGCACGCAGCCCCTGGAAGAGCGGGCCGTAGCTCAGTCCGAGGTCCGCCAGGCGGTCGTAGAAGCCGTCCAGGTCCACCGGCTGGGCGTCGACCGGGGGCCAGCTGCTCAGGTCGGTGCCGGAGGGGGCCGCGCCGGTGGCGAGGGTTCCGGTGGCGTTGCGGATCCAGGGGCCGTCCCCGGCTCGAGAGTGCACGCTCAGCGGGCGGCGGCCGGAGTCGTCCTCGGCGCCCACGACGACCTGGAGCGCGACGCCGCCGTGCTCGGGCAGCACCAGCGGTGCCTGCAGGGTGAGCTCCTCGACCAGGTCGCAGCCGGTCTCGGCCGCGGCGTGGGCGGCCAGTTCCACGAAGGCCGTGCCCGGCAGCAGCACCGTGCCCAGCACCGCGTGGTCGGCCAGCCAGGGCTGGGTCTGCAGGGACAGCAGCCCGGTCAGCAGGTGGCCACCGGCGTCCGGCAGCTCCGACGCCGCACCCAGGAACGGGTGGTCGGCGGCGTCCAGCCCGGCCGCCCGCACGTCACCGGCCGGAGCGCCCGCCGCCAGCCAGTACCGCTCGTGCTGGAACGCGTAGGTCGGGAGGTCGACGCGGCGCGCTCCCGGCAGGACGGCGTCCCAGTCGACGCCGACGCCGTGCACGTGGGCCTGGGCCAGGGACAGCATCAGCCGGTGTCGTCCGCCGTCACGGCGGCGCAGCGTAGGTACGACCGCGGCTTCCGCCTCGGCGGCCTCGATGGCGTCCTGGATGCCCGCCAGTTGCACGGGGTGCGGGCTGACTTCGACGAACACGTCGTGCCCGTCGGCCAGAGCGGCCCGGATCGCGTCGTGGAACCGCACCGTCTGCCGCATGTTGCGGTACCAGTAGCCGGTGCCGAGCTCGTCCGCGTCCAGCGTCCCGCCCGTCACCGTGGAGTAGAAGGTCACGGATCCGGGCAGCGGGCTGATGCCGGCGAACCCCTCACGCGCCTGCGCTTCGACGCGTTGGATCTGCGGCGAGTGCGCGGCGTAGTCGACGGCGACCCTGCGGGCCTGGATGCCCTCGCGTTTGCAGTGCGCGAGGAGTTCGTCCAGGGCGTCGGTGTCCCCGGAGACCACGACGGTCCCGGGCCCGTTCACGGCGCCGATGCCCAGGCGGCCGGCCCACCGGCCGATCAGTTCCCGCGCCTCCTCGTCCGGGAGCGTCACCGAGACCATACCGCCGCGGCCCTGGAGTTCGCGCACCGCGAGGCTGCGCCGCGCCACGATGCGCGCCCCGTCCTCCAGGGAGACCGCCCCGGCGATCACCGCCGCGGCGACCTCGCCCTGGGAGTGCCCGACGACCGCGTCGGGGGTAACGCCGAAGGAACGCCACACCTCGGCGAGGGCGACCGTCATCGCCCACAGCACGGGCTGCAGCACGTCGACCCGGTCCTGCTCGGCATCGGACGTGCCGCTCAGCACCGCGGTCAGCGACCAGTCCACGTGCGGCGCGAGGGCCCGTTCGCAGGCGTCGATCCGGTCGCGGAAGACCGGGGAGGTCTCCAGCAGTTCGGCGGCCATGCCCACCCACTGCGAACCCTGCCCGGGGAAGACGAAGACCGTCTTGCCGCCGGTACGTGCGGTGCCGGTCACCACGCCGGGCGGCGTGGCGCCGCCGGCGACACCGGCCAGTTCCCGCCGGAGCTCGGCGGGGGTCTGTGCGACCACCACGGCGCGGTGTTCGAAGGCCGCCCTGGTGGTGGCCAGCGAGTACGCCACGTCGGCCGGCACGACGGTCTCACCGGTGTCCTCCAGGAAGGACGCGAGGCGGGCGGCCTGCGCCCGCAGCGCTGCCTCGGTCCTGCCGGAGAGCACCCACGGCACGGCCGCGCCGGAGTCGGACGCCGGTGCCGGTTCCTCGGTCGCGGGGGCCTGCTCGATGATGGTGTGGGCGTTGGTGCCGCTGACGCCGAAGGACGACACGGCGGCCCGGCGCGGGCGGTCCGACTCGGGCCAGTCGACGGCCTCGGTCAGCAGCCGGACGTCGCCGGCCGACCAGTCCACGTGCGGTGTGGGTTCGTCGACGTGCAGGGTCCGCGGGAGGACGCCGTGGCGCATGGCCATGACCATCTTGATCACACCGGCGACGCCCGCGGCGGCCTGCGTGTGGCCGATGTTGGACTTCAGCGAGCCCAGCCACAGCGGCTGTCCTTCGGGCCGCTCCTGCCCGTATGTGGCAAGCAGCGCCTGCGCCTCGATCGGGTCGCCGAGCCTGGTGCCCGTACCGTGCGCCTCGACGGCGTCCACGTCGGCCGGTGTCAGCCCGGCGGACGCCAACGCCTGCCGGATCACCCGCTGCTGCGAGGGGCCGTTGGGCGCGGTCAGACCGTTGGACGCGCCGTCCTGGTTCACCGCACTGCCCCGCACGACGGCCAGCACCCGGTGGCCGTTGCGCTCGGCGTCGCTGAGCCGCTCCACCAGGAGCATGCCGACGCCCTCGCCCCAGCCCGTGCCGTCGGCACCGGCCGCGAACGCCTTGCACCGGCCGTCGGGCGACAGCCCGCGCTGCCGGCTGAACTCGACGAAGACCGTCGGGGTCGCCATGACGGCGACGCCCCCGGCCAGCGCCATCGTGCACTCGCCGCCGCGCAGGGCCTGGACGGCCAGGTGCAGGGCGACGAGCGACGAGGAGCAGGCCGTGTCGACCGTGACGGCGGGGCCCTCCAGGCCGAAGGTGTAGGACACGCGCCCGGAGGCGACGCTGCCGGAGCCTCCGGTGGTGAGCAGGCCCTCGACGCCCTCGGGCAGTTCGCGCGGGCCCTGGCCGTAGTCGTGGTACATCAGGCCGGTGAAGACGCCGGTACGGCTGCCCCGGATCGTCGCCGGGTCGATCCCGGCGTGTTCGAACGCCTCCCAGGACGCCTCCAGCAGCAGCCGCTGCTGCGGGTCCATCGCCAGGGCCTCGCGGGGGCTGATGCCGAAGAAGCCGGCGTCGAAGTCGGCCGCCTCGTGCAGGAAGCCGCCGTCGCGCGCGTAGGTCTTGCCGAGGCGGTCGGGGTCGGGGTCGTAGAGCCCGTCGACGTCCCAGCCGCGGTCGTCCGGGAACCGGGAGATGCCGTCCCGGCCGGAGGCCACCAGCCGCCACAGGTCCTCCGGCGAGCGCACCCCGCCCGGGAGGCGGCAGCTCATGCCGACGATGGCGATCGGCTCGTCGGCGTCGGCCGCGGTCTGCCGGGCCGCGGCCCCGGCCGTGACGGCCGGGGTCGCGCCGAGGAGTTCGGTGCCGATGTGCCGGGCGAGGGCGGCGGGGGTGGGATGGTCGAAGACCAGGGTGGCGGGCAGGCGCAGGCCGGTGGCGGTGGACAGCCGGTTGCGCAGTTCCACGGCCGTCAGCGAGTCGAAGCCCAGGTCCTGGAAGGCGTGCGCGGGCTGGACGGCCCGGGGCGAGGAGTGCCCGAGCACGGCGGCGACCTCGGCCCGGACCAGTTCCAGGAGGGCCTCGTCGCGTTCGTCGCCGGCCAGCCCGGCGAGGCGTTCGGCCAGGGATCCGGTGGCGGCGCTGCGGGCGGTTGCGCGCTTGGGGACGCGGACGAGTCCGCGCAGCAGGGCCGGTACGGTTCCTGCCGCCCGGTTCCGCAGCGCGGCGGTGTCGAGGCGGACGGGTACGAGCACGGGCTCGTCCGCGGCGAGCGCCGCGTCGAACAGCCGTAGGCCGTCCTCGGTGGACAGCGGCAGGACACCGGAGCGCGCCATCCGTGACCTGCCCGCCTCGTCCAGGGCGTCGGCCATGGCGCCCTCCTGCTCCCACAGGCCCCACGCCAGCGAGACGGTGGGCCGCCCCTGGGCTCGGCGGTGCCGGGCGAAGGCGTCGAGGAAGGCGTTGGCCGCGGCGTAGTTGCCCTGGCCGGGGTTGCCGAAGACGCCCGCGGCGGAGGAGAACAGCACGAACGTCGTGCTCTGGCCGGTGAGTTCGTCCAGGTTGAGTACGGCGTCGGCCTTGGGCGCGAGGACGGCGCCCACCCGGTCCGCGGTCAGTGCGGCGATCACGCCGTCGTCCAGCACGCCGGCGGTGTGCACCACGGAGTCGACCGGGGTGGCGGCCAGCACCCGGGCGAGGGCGTCACGGTCGGCGAGGTCGCAGGCGGCCCACGTCACTTCGGCGCCGAGCGCAGCGAGTTCGGCCTCCAGGTCCGCGGCGCCCGGGGCGTTCGCTCCGCGGCGGCTGACGAGCAGCAGCCGGCGCACGCCGTGTCCCGTCACCAGGTGACGGGCGAGGGTTGTGCCCAGCGCGCCGGAGGCGCCGGTGAGCAGCACGGTGCCGAGGCGGGGGGCCGCGCCGCCGGTGAGGGCGGGGGTCGTGCCCTCGGCAAGGGCGGAGGCGGCTTCGTCCGCGGGGCCGGTGGCCGCGTCCTCCGTTGCCGGGGAGGCGGCGCGGGCCAGGCGTGGTACGCCGGCCTTCCCTTCGCGGACGACGACGTGGGGCTCGCCGGACAGCACGACGCCGGGTACGAGCACGGCCGCCTCGTCCGGGCGGTCGGTTTCGAGCAGCACGATCCGGCCGGGGTTCTCCGCCTGGGCCGAGCGCACCAGGCCACCCGCCGCGGCGTGCGCGAGGTCGTCACAGCGCGCCACCAGCACGAGACGCGACGTCCGGTCCTCGGCGAACCAGCGCTGAACCAGGCGCAGCACCTCGGTGGTGACCGCACGGACCCGCTCGGCCTCGGTCGCCCCTTCCGGGCCGTCGGGGTACGGGACCACGACCACGTCCGGCTGCGACGACCCGTCGGGCTCAGCCAGTGCGGCGATGTCCGGGACGAACGCGACCGCTGTCCCGTCCACGTCGTCGCAGGGCAGGTTCAGCGGCGCCCGCTCGACGGTGAACATCGCGTCACCGGAGCGCCTGCGGAGCTGCTCGGCCGGCACCGCGCGCAGGGTCAGTGACTCGACGGACGCCACCGGCTCGCCGGCGCCGTCGGCCACCAGCAGGGACACCGCGTCCGTACCGGCCGGCGCCAGCCTGACCCGTACGGTGGACACGCCCGTGGCGCGCACGGACACCCCGGACCAGGCGAACGGCAGGAGCGGCCCGTCCGCCTCGGCCACGGGAAAGCCGTCCGCACCGCCCGCGCCGATCGCGTGCAGGGCCGCGTCCAGCAGCGCCGGGTGCAGGAGGAAGGAACCGGTCTCGGTGCCCTCGGGGAGGGCGACCTCCGCGAAGACTTCCCCGCCCGCGCGCCAGGCGCTCCGCAGTCCGCGGAACGCCGGTCCGTAGGCCAGGCCGAGGGCGGCCAGCCGGTCGTAGAAGCCGTCGAGGCCGACCGGCTCGGAGCCTGCCGGCGGCCACGCCGTGAGCGCACGGCCGGCGTCCGCGGCGCCCGTCTCTTCGGTCCCTTCGGTGACGAAGCCGGTGGCGTGGCGGACCCACGGCAGGTCGGCGTCGTCCTCGGGGCGCGCGTGCACGGTCAGCGGCCTGCGGCCGGTGCCGTCGGCCGCGCCGACCCACACCTGAACCGCGACGCCGCCCCGCTCGGGCACCACCAGGGGCGCTTCGAGGGTGAGGTCCTCCAGCAGTCCGCAGCCGGCTTCGTCGGCGGCACGCACGGCCAGTTCGACGAAGGCGGTGCCCGGCAGCAGCACGGTCCCGAGCACGGCGTGGTCGCTCAGCCACGGATGCGTGCGCAGGGACAGCCGGCCGGTCAGCAGCAGCTCGTCGCCGCCGGCCAGGGAGACGGCGGCGCCCAGCAGCGGGTGGTCGGCCGAGCCCAGGCCGGCGGAGCGGATGTCACCGGGGGCGGCCGTCAAGGAGTCGAGCCAGTAGCGCTCGTACTGGAAGGCGTAGGTGGGCAGGTCGACGCGGCGGGCGCCGGGGAAGAAGGCGTGCCAGTCCGGGGAGACGCCGTGTGCGTGCAGTTCGGAGACGGCGGCGACGAGTGCGGCCCGCTCGGGACGGTCGGCGCGCAGGGCGGGCACGGTGATCACGTCGTCGTCCAGACAGCCCTGGGCGAGGGCGCTCAGCACGCCGCCCGGGCCGATCTCGACGAACGTGGTCACGCCCAGGTCGTGGAGAGTCCGAACGCCGTCGGCGAAGCGGACTGCTTCGCGGACGTGCCGGACCCAGTACGCGGAGGTGTACGGCTCGGCCGGGCGGCCGGTGAGGTTGGAGACCACCGGAATCTGTGGCTTCTCGAAGGTCAGCCCGCGGACGACCTGCGCGAACTCCTCCAGCATGGGGTCCATCAGCGGCGAGTGGAACGCGTGGCTGACCTTCAACCGGGAGGTTTTACGGCCCTGTTGGGAGAAGACACCGGCGATCTCCAGCACGGCGTCCTCGGCTCCGGAGACCACGACGGACCGCGGACCGTTGATGGCCGCGACGCCGACAGCGTCGGTGAGGTGCGCGAGGATTTCGTCCTCGGTGGCCTGCACGGCGATCATCGCCCCGCCGGCGGGCAGCGCCTGCATGAGGCGGGCGCGGGCGGACACCAGCTGCGCGGCGTCCGCGAGCGACAGCACCCCGGCCACGTGCGCGGCCGCGATCTCGCCGACGGAGTGACCGGCCACGTAGTCCGGTCGGAGGCCCCACGATTCGAGGAGGCGGAACAGGGCGACCTCGACCGCGAAGAGTGCGGGCTGTGCGGCGCCCGTGCGGTGCAGTTCCTCCGAGTCGACGTCGACCGCTACGTCGAGATGCGCGCAGACCTCGTCGTACGCGGCGGCGAACGCCGGGTAGGACGCGTACAGTTCGCGCCCCATGCCCAGGCGTTGCGATCCCTGGCCGGAGAAGAGGAACCCGACGCGCCCGCCGGTGCCGGAGAGGCCGCGCGCGACACCGGGGGCCGGGGAGCCGGAGGCCACGGCCCGCAGCCCCTCGGCGAGTTCCGCCGGTGTCTCGCCCTGGACCACCGCGCGGTGTTCCAGGGCCGTGCGCGTCGTGGCGAGCGAGAACGCCACGTCGAGCGGGGCGACTTCGGCGCCCGTGCGGGACAACAGGCGTTCGGCCTGTGCGCGCAGGGCCTCCTCGGTCTTGCCGGAGATCACCCACGGCACCGGTCCGCCGTCGGCCGGGCGCGCGGCCTGTGGGGCTACGGCCTCGGCGCTCTGCGCGCCTTCGTCCGACGCTTGAGGGGTCTCGGCGTCCTGTGTGCCTGACTCCGACGCTTGAGGGGCCTCGGCGTCCTGGGCGAACGCTTCGGCCGACGGGGCTTCCTCGATGATCGTGTGCGCGTTGGTGCCGCTGATCCCGAAGGAGGAGATACCGGCCCGGCGCGGCTGGTCCGACGCCGGCCAGGGCGTGCGGTCGGTGAGCAGCCGTACGGCGCCCGCCGACCAGTCGACGTGCGGGGACGGCGCGTCGACGTGCAGCGTGCGCGGCAGTTCGCCGTGGCGCATGGCCATGACCATCTTGATGATGCCCGCCACGCCGGCCGCTGCCTGGGTGTGGCCGATGTTGGACTTGATCGAGCCCAGCCACAGCGGCTTGTCGTCGGGACGGCCCTGCCCGTACGTCGCCAGGAGCGCCTGTGCCTCGATCGGGTCGCCGAGCCGGGTGCCCGTGCCGTGCGCCTCCACCGCGTCGACCTGTGCGGTGGTCAGCCGGGCGGCGGCCAGGGCCTGGCGGATCACCCGCTGCTGGGAGGGGCCGTTGGGGGCGGTCAGGCCGTTGGACGCGCCGTCCTGGTTGACGGCGGAGCCCCGGATGACCGCGAGGACCTCGTGTCCGTTGCGGCGGGCGTCCGAGAGCCGTTCCACGAGCAGCAGGCCGGCGCCCTCGCCCCAGCCGGTGCCGTCGGCACCGGCCGCGAACGCCTTGCAGCGGCCGTCGGGCGCCAGTCCGCGCTGGCGGCTGAACCCGACGAAGGTGGCGGGGCCGACCATCGCGGTGACACCGCCCGCCACGGCCAGCGAGCACTCGCCGTTGCGCAGGGACTGGACGGCCAGGTGCAGGGCCACCAGGGACGACGAGCAGGCCGTGTCGACCGTGACGGCCGGGCCTTCGAGGCCGAAGGTGTAGGCCACCCGGCCGGAGGCGACACTGCCCGAGGTACCCGTCCCGAGGTAACCCTCCAGGTCCTCCGGGGAGTTCTGGAGGGCGGCGAGGAACTCGTGGTTCATCACGCCGGCGAACACCCCGGTCCTGCTCCCCACCAGCGAGGCGGCATCGATGCCGGCCCGCTCGAAGAGCTCCCATGACGTCTCCAGCAGCAGCCGCTGCTGGGGATCCATGGCGAGCGCCTCGCGGGGCGAGATGCCGAAGAGGCCGGCGTCGAACCGCGCCAGGTCGCGCAGGAACGCGCCCTCGCGGGCGTAGCTGGTCCCGCGGGACTCCGGGTCCGGGTCGTAGAGCGCGTCCAGGTCCCAGCCACGGTCGGCGGGGAACTCCGAGACGGCGTCGCGGCCGTCGGCGACCAACTCCCACAGGTCCTCGGGCGAGTCGACCCCTCCCGGGTAGCGGCAGCTCATACCGATGATGGCCACCGGCTCCCCGGCGGCGTCCTCGTGGTCACGAAGGCGCCGCCGGGTCTCCTGGAGATCTGCGGTGACTCGCTTCAGGAAATAGCGGAGCTTGTCCTCGTTCGCCACCGAAATCGTCCCTCACCCCTGCGAAGACTTACGGGAATTCGGCAAGGGCTCACCGGGACGCGCCGGAGCGGTCAGGAAATCCCGAATTCCTTGCCGAGCAGATCGAATACTTCGTCGTCCGTGGCCGATTCCAGATCGCTGCCGCCCATTCCAGGGCTTTCCGGTGCCCGGGCCTTGCCGGATTCACCGGCAATCGCCAACAGGGCCTGGAGCTTCGACAGGATCCGGTCGCGAGCTTCACTCTCCGACAACTTCGTGACCAATTCTTGTTCGACCCTGTCCAGATCGGCAAGTAGGGAATCCACTAGGGCCGGTTCGGCCACCCCCGCCGTCTCCGTGAGCACGTGACGGGCCAGGAGAGCGGGAGTCGGGTGGTCGAAGACCAGCGTCGCGGGGAGCCGCAGCCCGGTGGCCTTGTTCAGCCGGTTGCGCAGTTCGACGGCCGTGAGGGAGTCGAAACCCAGGTCCTGGAAGGCGTGTTCCGGCCGGACCGTACGGTCCGACGCGTGTGCCAGAACCGCGGCCGCCTCGGCCCGGACCAGGTCCAGCACGGTCCGCTCCCGCTCGGCCTCCGACACCCCCTCCAGGCGCTCGGCCAGCGAGGACGCGGAGGGAGCGGTGGCGGCCTGCGCGGTCCTGCGGACGGCCGCGGCCGGCACGAGGGCGCGCAGCACCGGCGGTGCCTCACCGGCGCGCAGCGCGCCGGTGTCGATGCGGACCGGGGCGAGTACCGCCTCGTCCGCAGCCAGTGCCGCGTCGAACAGCCGCAGCCCCTCCTCCGGCGGCAGCGGCAGCACGCCGCTGCGCGCCATCCGCGCCCGGTCGGCCTCGGCGAGACCGTCCGTCATCGCGCCGGGCTGCTCCCACACCCCCCATGCCAGCGATGTGGCGGGCAGCCCCGCACGGCGCCGGTGCGCCGCGAAGGAGTCGAGGAAGGAATTCGCCGCCGCGTAGCTCGCCTGACCGGCGCTGCCGACCATGCCGGCGACGGACGAGAACACCACGAAGGCGGCCAGACCCCTTTCCCGGGTGCACTCGTGCAGGTTCAGCACGGCGTCCACCTTGGGGCGGAAGACCTCCCTCATCCTCTCCGGTGTGACCGAGGCGACGACCCCGTCGTCGAGAACACCCGCCGTGTGCACGACGCCCGTCAGCGCATGCTCGCCGAGCCCGTCCAACATGCCGGAGACGGCCTCCCTGTCCGCGACGTCGCAGGCCGCCCAGGTGACGTCGGCACCCCATGCGGTCAGTTCGGCCTCCAGCTCGGCCGCACCAGGTGCGTCCGCGCCCCGGCGGCTCGCCAGCAGGAGCCGGCGCACCTTGTGCTCGGACACCAGGTGCCGTGCCACGAGCGCGCCGAGCGACCCGGAGGCACCGGTCACGAGGACGGTGCCGTCGGCGAGGCCCGGCAGGTCGGCGGCGGCGTCGGTGTCGGTGTCGGTCCTGGTGGCCCTCACCAGGCGCGGTACGAACACCTCCCCGTCGCGGACCGCGAACTGCGGCTCACCGGAAGCGAGCGCGGCGGGCAGCACACGGACCGCCTCGTCGGTGTCCTCGGCCTCCACCAGCACGATCCGGTCCGGATTCTCCGACTGCGCAGACCGTACGAGCCCCCACACCGCGGCATGAGCCAGATCACCCGGACACGTCACCAACGCCAGACGCCCCGCACGCTCCTGCGCCAACCACCACTGCACCAACGCCAGAACCTCACTGGCGATGCCGTGTACACGCCCGGCGGTCTCCGTACCGGACCCCGCCGGGCACGGAACGACCGTGACCACCGCGACATCGGGGAGGGCCGGCTCGGCGGACAGGGCGGCCAGGTCCGCGTAGGCCCGTACGTCGAGCCCGGCCGCAGCGTCGGCCTCCGTGAGGGTCGCGGGCTGCCATGCGAGGCCCAGCAGCGAGTCGTCGGCACGCCTGCCGGAGCCGCCCGCCGCGAGCAGTTGCTCGCGCGACACCGGCCGCAGCGACAGCGAGCCGGCCGTGGCCACCAGGCCACCCGAGGCGTCGGCCACGGTCAGCGACACCGCCTCTGCACCCGTGCGAGAGACCTTGACCCGCAGCGCCGTCGCCCCCACGGCACGTACACCCACTGCGGACCAGGCGAAGGGCAGCAGCGGCCCGTCGACGACGGGGACGAGCCCGCCCGCGCCGATCGCGTGGAGCGCCGCGTCCAGCAGCGCCGGATGAACGGCGAACGCGCCCGCCTCCGTGCCCTCGGGAAGGGCGACCTCGGCGAGGACGTCGTCCCCATTGCGCCACACCGACCGCAGGCCGCGGAAGACCGGGCCGTAGCGCAGGCCGAGTCCGTCCAGGCCCTCGTAGAACCCGGTCAGGTCGACGGCCTCCGCACCCGCCGGCGGCCACGCGCCCAGGTCCGCGCCGTGCGGCGGCTCGGGCAGCGCGTCCGTCAGGAAGCCGACCGCGTGCCGCACCCACGGCGCGTCGCCCGGGGCATCCTCCCGCCGCGAGTGCACGCTCAGCGCACGCCTGCCCGGCTCCTCCTCGGTCCCGACCCACACCTGCACGGCCACACCGCCGCGGTCCGGGACGATCAGCGGCGCTTCCAGCGTCAGGTCCTCGACCTGTGCACAACCGGCCTCGTCGCCCGCACGCACCGCCAGTTCCACGAGCGCGGTACCCGGCAGCAGCACGCTGTCCATGACCGTGTGGTCGGCGAGCCAGGGGTGTGTCCTGAGCGAGAGCCGCCCGGTGACCAGGTACCCGCCGGCGCCGGGCAGCGCGACCGCCGCACCGGCCAACGGGTGCTCCGCCGCCCCCAGTCCGAGTCCGGTGGCAGCCGCACTGCCGGTGAACTCCTCGGGCGCTTCCAGCCAGAAGCGCTCGTACTGGAAGGCGTAGGTCGGCAGGTCGACGCGCCGGCCGCCCGGGAAGAGCGCCTGCCAGTCCGGGGAGACGCCATGGGCGTGCAGTTCGGCGAGCGCGGTGACGACGGCGTGCGGCTCGGGGCGGTCGGTCCGTACGACGGGGACGGCGACGATGTCGCCGTCGATACAGCCCTGCGCGAGGGCGCTGAGGACGCCGCCGGGGCCGATCTCCACGAAGGTCGTCACGCCCAGCTCGTGCAGGGTCTGGACGCCGTCGGCGAAACGGACCGCTTCACGGACGTGCCGGACCCAGTACTCGGGTGTGTACGGCTCGGCCAGGCGGCCGGTGAGGTTCGAAACGACGGGGATCCGCGGCTCGTTGAAGACCAGCCCGCGGACGACCTCGGCGAACTCCTCCAGCATCGGGTCCATCAGCGGCGAATGGAACGCGTGACTGACCCTCAGCCGGGACGTCTTACGACCCTGCTCCCGGAAGGCCTCGCCGATGGCGACGACCACGTCCTCCGCACCGGAGACCACGACGGACTGTGGGCCGTTGATCGCCGCGATGCCGACGCCCTCGGCGAGATGCGGCAGCACCTCGTCCTCGGTCGCCTGGACCGCCACCATCGCCCCGCCCGCGGGCAACGCCTGCATCAACGCGGCACGCGCCGACACCAGCTTCGCCGCATCCTCCAGCGACAACACACCCGCCACATGAGCAGCAGCGATCTCGCCGACCGAGTGACCAGCCACATAATCCGGCCGCACACCCCACGATTCGAGCAGCCGGAACAGGGCGACCTCGACAGCGAAGAGCGCGGGCTGCGTCGAACCCGTCTGGTGGAGCTCCTCCGAGTCGACCTCGACCGGCGCGTCCAGAAGCGCGCACACCTCGTCGTACACCGCCGCGAACACCGGGTACGCCTCGTACAGTTCGCGGCCCATGCTGATCCGCTGCGAGCCCTGCCCCGAGAACAAGAAGCCGGTCTTGCCGCCCGTGCCCGGTTCACCCAGGACGACCCGGGTGGACGGGGACCCTGCGGCCAGCGCGCGGAGCCCTTCGAGGAGTTCGTCCCGGTTCTCCCCCACCACGGCGGCCCGGTGTTCCATGGCCGAGCGTGTGGTGGCGAGCGAGAAGCCGATGTCGGCCGGCAGCAGGTCCGTGTCCGGGGCCAGGGACAGCAGGCGTTCCGCCTGTGCCCGCACCGCCGCCTCCGTCCTGCCCGACAGCACCCACGGCACAACCGCCCCTGCGTCGGGCACGGGCGGCAACTCGACTGAAGCGGGAGCCTGTTCAACGATCACGTGGGCGTTGGTGCCGCTGATACCGAAGGACGACACGGCGGCACGGCGCGGCGCGTCGGTCACCGGCCAGTCCACGGCCTCGGTCAGCAGCTGCACCGCGCCCGCCGACCAGTCCACGTGTGGCGTCGGCTCGTCCACGTGCAGGGTCCGCGGCAGCACGCCGTGCCGCATCGCCATGACCATCTTGATCACACCACCGACACCGGCCGCGGCCTGGGCATGGCCGATGTTCGACTTCAGCGAACCCAGCCACAACGGCCGGTCCTCCGGCCGCTCCTGACCATAGGTGGCGAGCAGCGCCTGCGCCTCGATCGGGTCACCCAGCTTCGTACCCGTACCGTGCGCCTCCACCGCATCAACCTGATCCGAGGACAGGCCCGCGTTGGCCAGCGCCTGCCGGATCACCCGCTGCTGCGAGGGCCCGTTCGGGGCCGTCAGACCGTTCGACGCACCGTCCTGGTTCACCGCGCTGCCCCGTACGACGGCCAGTACCGGGTGGCCGTTGCGCCGGGCGTCGCTGAGTCGCTCCACCAGCAGCATGCCCGCGCCTTCGGCCCAGCCCGTACCGTCCGCAGCGGCGGCGAACGCCTTGCACCGGCCGTCCGCCGACAGACCGCGCTGACGGCTGAACTCCACGAACGTCGAGGGAGTCGCCATGACGGTGACGCCGCCGACCAGGGCCATCGAGCACTCGCCGCTGCGCAGTGCCTGGGTCGCCAGGTGCAGCGCCACCAGCGAGGACGAGCACGCCGTGTCGACCGTGACCGCCGGGCCCTCAAGCCCGAACGTGTACGAGACCCGGCCGGAGGCGATGCTGCCCGCGCTGCCGCTGCCCAGGTAGGCGTCCATGCCCTCCGGCGCCGTCGTCACGCGCCCGCCGTAGTCGTGGTACATCACGCCGGCGAAGACCCCGGTCCTGCTGCCCCGCACCGTCGCCGGGTCGATCCCGGCCCGCTCGAACGCCTCCCACGACGTCTCCAGCAGCAACCGCTGCTGCGGGTCCATCGCCAGCGCCTCACGCGGCGAGATCCCGAAGAAGGCCGGGTCGAACTCGGCAGCCTCGTGGAGGAAGCCGCCGTGGCGCACGTAGGACTTGCCGGAGCGGTCGGGGTCGGGGTCGTAGAGGTTCTCGACGTTCCAGCCGCGGTCCTCGGGGAATCCCGAGATCGCGTCGCCGCCGGAGGCGACGAGGCGCCACAGGTCTTCGGGCGACCGCACGTCACCCGGGAACCGGCAGGCCATGCCCACGATCGCGATCGACTCGTCCGTCCCGGTCACCGCGGCGACCGCGGCCCCGGGCTGCTTCTGCACGCCGAGCGTCTCGGCCAGCAGGAAGCGGGAGAGCGCGACGGGCGTGGGGTGGTCGAAGACCAGGGTCGCGGGGAGCCGCAGCCCGGTCGCCGCGTTCAGCCGGTTGCGGAGTTCCACCGAGGTGAGCGAGTCGAATCCGGCGTCCTGGAAGGCGTGTTCCGGCT
Source organism: Streptomyces sp. NPDC037288 (assembly GCF_055603265.1). Lineage (NCBI taxonomy): Bacteria > Bacillati > Actinomycetota > Actinomycetes > Kitasatosporales > Streptomycetaceae > Streptomyces > Streptomyces sp. NPDC037288. Next base: position 2,353 of record NZ_JBVJVY010000016.1, on the reverse strand, counting down.
GGACGGCCCGGGCCGAGGCGTGGCCCAGCACGGCGGCGACCTCGGTACGCACCAGGTCCAGCACCACCTGCTCGCGCTCGGCCTCCGCCAGCCCGGCCAGCCGCTGACCCAGCGATCCCTTCGGCGCGGCCTGCGCCGCGCGCCGCGCGGTGCCCCGTACGGGGCCGCGCAGCCCTCGCAGGACCGGCGGCACGGTGCCCTGCAGCCCGCCCAGGTCCAGCCGCAGGGGGGCGACGGCGGCCCGGTCCAGGGCCAGCGCCGCGTCGAACAGCCGCAGTCCCTCGTCGACGGCGATCGGGGCCAGGCCCACCCGCTGGAGCCGGGTGAGGTCCGCCCGGTCGAGCCGGTCGGCCATGCCGCTGCCCTGCTCCCACAGCCCCCACGCCAGTGACGTGGCCGTGAGGCCCTGGGCGCGGCGGGCTTCGGCGAAGACGTCGAGGAAGGTGTTCGCCGCCGCGTAGTTGCCCTGGCCCGGGCTGCCCAGGATGCCGGACACCGAGGAGAAGACGACGAACGCCGACAGGTCGCTCGTCAGCTCATGGAGGTTGAGCACGGCGTCGACCTTCGGACGCAGCACCTTCTCCATGCGCTCCGGGGTCAGCGAGGCGATCACGCCGTCGTCGAGGACGCCGGCCGTGTGCACCACGGCCGTCACCGGCCTGCCGGCCAGCGCCTCGGCGAGGGCGTCCCGGTCGGCCGCGTCACAAGCCGCCCAGTGCACCTCGGCGCCCCGCCCGGTCAGTTCGGCCTCCAACTCGACCGCGCCGGGGGCCTCCGCGCCGCGCCGGCTGAGCAGCAGCAGGCTGCGTACGCCGTGCTCGGCGACCAGGTGCCGGGCGACGAGCCCGCCCAGCGCACCGGACGCACCGGTCAGCAGGACGGGGCCGGCCCCGAGGTCCGGCGTGCCGGTGGCGGTGCCGGTGGCCTTCACCAGGCGCGGTACGAACACCTCCCCGTCGCGGACCGCGAACTGCGGCTCACCGGAAGCGAGCGCGGCGGGCAGCACACGGACCGCCTCGTCGGTGTCCTCGGCCTCCACCAGCACGATCCGGTCCGGATTCTCCGACTGCGCAGACCGTACGAGCCCCCACACCGCGGCATGAGCCAGATCACCCGGACACGTCACCAACGCCAGACGCCCCGCACGCTCCTGCGCCAACCACCACTGCACCAACGCCAGAACCTCACTGGCGATGCCGTGTACACGCCCGGCGGTCTCCGTACCGGACCCCGCCGGGCACGGAACGACGACGACGTCCGGTGTCTCTTCCGACTCCCGCACTGCGTCGAAGTCCGCGACGGTCTCGATCAACAGCGCGTCGGTGGCGGAGGGAAGAGTGAACGGCGTCCACTCCAGCCCGAACAGTTGACCGCCGCCACCGGCACCACGCAGTTGCTCCGCCGGGACGGCCCGCAACGACAGCGACTCGACCGAGGCCACCGGGTCACCGGCGCCATCGGCCACGACCAGTGTGACCGAACCGGTGGCCGTCCGCGACAGCTTCACCCGCACCATCGCCGCTCCGGCTGCCTGCACGACGACGCCGGACCACGCGAACGGCAGGGCCGGGCCGTCGTCCAGCGACACCATCCCACCGGCGGCCAGCGCGTGCAGGGCGGCGTCCAGCAGCGCCGGGTGCAGGGCGAACGCCGCCGCCTCGGCAGCCCACTCCTCCGGCAGCTCGACCTCGGCGAAGACGTCCTCCCCGCCGCGCCACACCGAGCGCAGGCCCTGGAAGACCGGACCGTAGTCCAATCCCGCGGCCGCCATGTCGTCGTAGAACGCCGTCAGGTCGACGGCCTCAGCACCCGCCGGCGGCCAGGCACCGAGCTCCGCAGCGGGCGGTGCCTCTGCCGAGGACAGCACGCCCGTCGCGTGCCGCAGCCACGAACCGTCGTCGACGCGCGAGTGCACACTCAGCTGACGTCGGCCTGACTCGCCCTCCGGGCCGACAGCCACCTGGAGGGTGACGCCACCGCGCTCGGGCACGACCAGGGGAAGCTCAAGGGCGAGGTCCTCGATCCATCCGCACCCCGTCTCGTCGCCCGCCCGGATCGCCAACTCGACGAACGCGGTGCCGGGCAGCAGTACGGTCCCGTTCACGGCGTGGTCGGCGAGCCACGGGTGGGTGTCGAGGGAGAGCAGCCCGGTGAGCAGGACACCGTCGCTGTCGGCGGTCGCGATCGCGGCACCCAGCAGCGGGTGGTCCGCCGCCCCCAGGCCGGCGGCCCGGACGTCACCGGAGGCCCGGGGAACGTCGAGCCAGTAGCGCTCGCGCTGGAAGGCGTAGGTGGGCAGGTCGACGCGGCGGGCGCCCGGGAAGAGCGCCTGCCAGTCGGGCGAGGTGCCGTG